>JAHIYU010000185.1 GCA_018814885.1 bacterium
CCGCGGGCCGCATCCTGCTGGGCTGGAGCGCCCGCGCCCTGGTGGCCCATCCCGCCGTGGTCAGCCTGACGGTGACCTGCGCCGAGGCGTGGCGCGGGACGGCCGGTGCGGCCTTGCCCGAACGTCCCGCGGTCCGCTTCGCCGATCCCGGTCCCACGCGCACGGCGTCGACCTGGAACGCGCTGGAAGTCCTGCACGCGGGCGAGGGCCCCGCCGCCGCCGACCTCGTCGCCGTGCACGACGCGGCCCGTCCCTTCGTCAGGACGGAGCTGCTGGGGCGCCTTTACGAGGCCGCCCGCGAGAGCGGCGGCGCCGTGCCGGGCGTTCCGGTCGCCGACACGATCGTGACCTCCCGCCCCGCGGACACCGCCGCGGTGGCGTACCTGGACCGCGATACCCTGTTCGCGGTGCAGACTCCCCAGGTCTTCCGCTGGTCGCTGCTGTACGACGTGCACGCCTGGGCCGCGGCGGAAGGCGCATCCTTCACAGACGACGGTGGCCTGCTCGCGGCCCGGGGCGAGCCGCCGGTGATCGTGCCGGGGGACGAGGCCAACTGGAAGGTCACCACGACCGACGACCTCGCGCGGGCGTGCGCCTGGCTGGAGGGATTGGGTTGAGCGCTCCCTGCGCCGTCTGCGGCAACGCCGAGGGCAATCGACTGCACGAGGCCCGCGAGATGATGTTCGGCCTGCGCGACGTCTTCACCTACCTCGAATGCGCCGGCTGCGGCTGCGTCCAGCTCACGGATCCACCGGCCGACCCGTCGCGCTACTACCCGTCCGACTACTACGCCTACGCCGAGGGCGGTCCCGGGCGATGGGAAGGTCTCCGGAGCCGGCTCAAGGGAAGCCGGGCCCGGGCCCGGCTGCAAGGCGGCGATCCCCTGGGCGCAGTGCTGTTGCGCCTGCTCGGCACCACGCCGCGACTCGAATGGTTGGCCTGGATGGGGCTGGGCTTCGAGGCCTCGATCCTGGACGTGGGGTGCGGCGCGGGGGAGTTGCTGCAGGAGCTCCGCCGCGACGGTTTCCGGGACCTGCAGGGGATCGATCCCTTCATCGCGGCGGATCTCGACCTCGGCGGCGGGCTGCGCATCCATCGCCGCGGCCTGGCAGAGCACGCCGGGACGCATGACCTGGTCATGCTGCACCATTCCCTCGAACACATGCCCGACCAGCAGGACGTCTTCGGGCACCTGCAGCGCCTGGTCCGTCCCGGCGGCTGGCTGCTGATCCGCATCCCCGTGACCGACAGCTCCGCGTGGCGCGAGTACGGCGTCGACTGGGTCCAGCTCGACGCGCCGCGGCATCTCTTCCTGCACTCCTGCAAGAGCCTGGACCGTCTCGCGAGCGCCGCGGGCTTCCAGCGCCGCCGCCTGCTGCACGATTCCACCGGCTTCCAGTTCTGGGGCAGCGAACAGTATCGCCGGGACGTGCCCCTGCGCGATCCCCGGTCGCTGGCCTCCCGTCCAGCCCGCCCCCTGTTCGGCCGCGGTCGGCTGGCCGAGTTCGAGCGGCGCGCCCGGGCCCTCAACGCCGCCGGCGAGGGCGATCAGGCCGTCTTCTTCTTCCAGATCCCGCCCAGCTGAGATCGCCGAATCGATTAGGCCACGGCCGGCTTGCATACCCGCGAATACATACCTTTATTGTCGGTGATTGTCTGAGCACGGGACTCGCCCAGCATCGGCCCCCGACCGGACCTGGAGGATGATACATGTCTCGTCAGCGCAGCCTTGGCCTCGCATTCGCATTCGCCGGCGCCCTGTCGCTCTCGCTCGGTGCCGGCGCCGCCGCGGCGCAGGGCGAGTACAGCGTGCTCGGTCTGTCCGCGATGCCGGACGCCTACGTCCCCGAGGTCGAGGTCGATTTCGGACACGACTTCGAACTGTACGTCATCCTCGCCGGCCCCGGCGCGGTCGCTCCCCTGCCCTGGCAATTCTCATCCGTCGACTGGGCCGTCCTGCAGAGCTGTTGCGGCGGGTCTCCCGCCTTCATGGTCGAGTCCCATCTGGCCACCGACTCGCTCGTCCACGAGGGCGATCCGATTCTCGGCGTGCGCACCACCGCCCCGGACTGCTTCCAGTCGGATATCATCCTCATCGCCACGCTCACCTTCACCTGGATCTACCAGCCGACGGGGCCGTTCTATATGGGCGCGGCCGCCATGTCGGCCGTGGAGATCTGCGGGGAGGACACGCAATTCCTGTCGGGATGTTCGGTGCGTATCACGCCCCTGGGCGTCACGCCGGCGGGAAACCGGAGCTGGGGCGAGGTCAAGACCCTCTTCAGATAGAACGCGCCGGGCGGCGCCTGCACGATCCTACGGGTCCACCAGCGCCGAGCGAAAGCGGCCGGTCAGCGGAGCCGTACGCCTATGCGTGCGGCTCCCCTGCTTTCTCCTGCAATCTTTCCCGCCCGAATCGAAGCGACTTTCTTGATTGAGTAGAGTCCAGGGCACTATATTTGCGCACGTCAGAGGGTTCTCAAGGGTTTATGCCTCGTGCAGTTGAGGCGGCCCCGTGGCCCCCGGCACCAGCGGCATCCCGACCCGCAGGGAAGTTCCGGGAGAGACCGGATGGCCATCCCGACGACAAGACCGGCCCTGGCCACGCCGAACCGTGGCATCCGGCAGGCGGCTTCGACAGGAGATTCACGTGAACGAAAAAACGCAACAGGAAGCCCCTCCTGTGATCGAGATCAACGTGGCCTGGTGCAAGGGGTGCGCCATCTGTGTCGATTTCTGTCCCCAGGACGTTCTGGCGATCGAGAACGGAGTCGCGGTCGTGGTCAATCTCGATCCCTGCAACCGCTGTCAACTCTGCGATTATCGCTGTCCCGACTTTGCCATCACCGTGAAGTGATCGCGGAAAGGATCCTGGTCAATGACAGTCACCAAGAAAGACGACAGAGTCCGGGTGATGACCGGTAACGAGGCGTGCGCCGAGGCGGCGCTCGCGGCCGGGCTCAGGTTCTTCGCGGGTTATCCGATCACGCCGTCTTCCGAGATCGCCGAGGAGCTGTCGACCAGGCTGCCCGCCATCGGCGGCAAGTTCATCCAGATGGAGGATGAGATCTCCGCCATGGGCGCGGTGATCGGCGCCTCCCTGGCAGGGTCCAAATCCATGACCGCGACCAGCGGCCCCGGTTTTTCCCTGAAGCAGGAGAACATCGGCTACGCCTGCATCACCGAGGTCCCGTGCGTCATCGTCAACGTCATGCGCGGCGGGCCGAGTACCGGGCTGCCGACGATGCCCCAGCAGTCGGACGTCATGCAGGCGCGCTGGGGGACCCACGGCGACCATCCGATCATCGTCCTCTGCCCGCAGAGCGTGGCCGAGACCATCGATCTCACGGTGCGCGCCTTCAGTCTCACCGAGAAGTACCGGATCCCGGTCATCCTGCTGATGGACGAGACCGTGGGGCACATCAGCGAGAAGATCCGGATTCCGGAGTATTCCGAGCTGGAGATCTACGAGCGGCACAAGCCCTCCGTGTCGCCGGAGGACTACCTTCCCTACCGCCACACCGACGATGACATCCCCGAGATGGCCACCTTCGGGACCGGTTACCGGTTCCATGTCACCGGGCTGTGCCACGACGAAACCGGATTCCCCACCAACAATCCGGTCGAGATCGAGAAGCAGATGTACAGGCTCAACCGCAAGCTGGAGCGTTACCGCGACGAGATCATCGAGGTGGAGCAAGGTGGTGACGACGACGCCGAGGTCGGCATCTTCGCCTACGGCTCGACCGCGCGCTCGGCCAAGCGGGCCATGCTGATGGCCCAGGAGAAGGGCCTCAAGGTGTGCATCCTGCGGCCACGCACCCTGTGGCCGTTCCCCGACAGGGAGGTCCGCGTCCTGGCTGCCAAGGTCAGTTGCATCGTCGTGCCGGAAATGAACCTCGGCCAGATCGCGCACGAGGTCGAATGGGCGGCGGGCGGGCAGGCCGAAGTGATCAAGGTGAACAAGATCAACGGCGAACCGATCAGCCCGACCGAAATCCTGCCGGCCATCGAAAAGGCGGTGAAGTGATGGACAGCTTCGACTACTTCCCCTACTTGCGGGACAAGAAGTTTCCACTCATCTGGTGCGCGGGCTGCGGGCACGGCATCGTCACGAAAGCGATCCTGCGGGCTATCGGTCGCGTGGGCTGGAGCCAGGATGACACGGTGATTGTCTCCGGTATCGGCTGCTCGAGCCGTATGCCGGGTTACGTCGACTTCAACACCCTGCACACCACCCACGGGCGGGCCATCCCGTTCGCCACCGGCGTCAAGATGGCCAACCCCAAGCTGAATGTCATCGTCATCACCGGAGACGGGGACGCCACAGCGATCGGCGGCAACCACTACATCCATGCCGCACGGCGAAACATCGATCTGACGATCGTCCTGATGAACAACACCATCTACGGCATGACCGGCGGCCAGGTCAGTCCCACGACACCCAGGGGCAAGCGGGCCAGCACCGCATCGTTTGGCAATATCGAACCGGCGTTCAACATCAGCGGGCTGGCCGAAGCCGCGGGCGCGACCTTCGTGGCGCGCGGCACGGCCTACGGAGCCGTCCAGCTCTCGAAGTACATCGAGCAGGCCATGCTCAAGAAGGGCTTTTCCGTGGTCGAGGCGATGTCTCCCTGTCCCACCGTTTTCGGACGTCGCAACAAGATGAAAGATCCGGTGCAGATGATGGAGGACCTGAAGGCACGATCGGTGCCGGTGAAGAAGGCGGCCACGATGACCGCGGAGGAGCTGGAAGACATGATCGTCACCGGCGTCCTCACCGACATCGAAAAGCCCGAGTACACGGCAGAGTACGACAAGCTCATCGCAAAGCTGGGAGGGTCGGCATGAGTTTCCGCTACGAGGTCCGGTTGAGCGGCGAAGGTGGCCAGGGGCTCGTGCTCGCCGGCAAGGTGCTGGCCGAGGCGGCTGCCATCTACGACGGCAAGAACGCCACCCAGAGCCAGTCCTACGGTCCCGAGGCGCGCGGCGGCGCCAGCCGCTCCGAGGTCATAATCTCGGACGAGGACATCGACTATCCCAAGGCGGTGAACATCGATTTGCTGCTGGCCCTGACCCAGGAGTCGGTCAACAAGTACCACTCCGACCTCAAGGAGGGCGGCATCCTGCTGGTGGACGCAGACGCCTGTTCCGACATCCCCGCCGGCGACTTCAGGGTCTACCGGGTTCCCATCATCGAGGTCGCCCGCGAGAAGGTGGGCAAGATACTTGTGGCGAACATCGTCGCCCTGGGCGTCATCACCGAGCTGGCCAAGGTCGTCACCCCGGAAGCGGTCGAGGCGGCCATCCTCGCGCGGGTGCCCAAGGGCACCGAGGAGCTGAACCTGAGCGCCTTCAAGGCCGGCGTCGAAGCCGCACGGGAACTGGGATCATAGCGCCCCCGGATCATATCTTCAGCTCGTCGAGCAGGGAATAGACGAGACTCGACACCCGCTTGGTCCGTGCGATCAATTCATCGACCAGTTTCTGGCGGCCCTTCTCGCAGTTTTCATCGTCGCAGTACCCGAGGACGTGGGCCAGGTAGCCCAGCTCCTCGGGCAGGAGATCGTCTTCGGCGGCGACGGTCAGGCGGTAGATGTCGCGCACGTGCTTCAGGTAGCGGAAGGAATCGAAGATCTGCTCCAGGTCGTCGGCCCGGTGCGGAAGGCGGTCCGCCAGGGGGGAGCGCAGCTCCTGGGTGACCGGCAGCCAGAGGTTCGATCTGGCCATCAGGATGAGCAGCATCAACTCGATGTCGCGCAGGCCACCCTTGGTTTCCTTGATGTCCAGCGCGGAGATGATTCCCTGATCCACCGCCTCGTGCCGGGACCGGATCTCGCCGGCGATCTGGCGCACGAAACCATCCTGATGTTCGAGGATGTAGGGGCGGATGATCTGTCCGTAGAGTTCGGCCTCGAATTTCTTGCTGCCGACGATCCTGCGTACGCCCATGAGCTGGGATTTGTCGATGAAGGCCAACTCGTCCGGCTTCTCGAACAGGCTCTTCAACTCCCCGAAGGTCGTGACGTAATTGCCGAAACGTTCCGCGAAGCGGTACTGGGGCATCGTGCCGCGCTTGATGATCTCGCTGTTCATGCGGGTCAGGATCTTGCCGCAGTGGCTGCGGATCTCCGGATCGTCGGAATTGAGCAGGATGATCAGGTCGTAGTCGTCGTCGAAGGCGAGCTTGCGGCCGTGGCCGCCGGCGGCGTAGATGGCCAGCAGATCTCGCGTGCGCACCCGCATCTCGGCCTGCGCACCCACCTCCTGTTTGCAGACGTCGAAGAGCGATTCCAGGTAGTTGTCAACGAACTCCGTGAATTCGGCGTTGGTCTGCTCGCTCGCCGCCCCCTCCCGGCATTCCAGGCCGACGCGCAGGAATTCCAGGTCGTAGTAGCTTCCCAGTTCCTCCTTCTTCCGTTCGAAGGTGGGGAAGGTCTCGATGCGGGCGAACATGCCCTTGGCGATGATCTTGAGCCGCCCGGGCTCGTGCAGGTGGCTGACGTATTCGGCGTACCTGTCGACGGTGCGTTGCAGGAAGCGCTTGAAGTAATGGCTGGACGAGCAGTGGAGCTGGCAGAAGTAGAGCAGGTTCTTGCGAAGCGCCTCCACCTCTTCGTCCCAGACCTTGTCCTCGAAGATCTGTGTGAACCACTCGCGATCCTCCTCGCGCAGCCCCGCCAGGAAATCGTTCATCAGTTTCGGATAGTTGTCGAACACCGCCGTCATGCGGGGGATCACGTCGGGCACCTGGCTCATGCGGGACACGAAGGCGTGGCTCAGCTCGCGGAACAGGATGCCGGCGTTCACGTTGTTGCGCTGCCCGTGCAGCAGCACCAGCAGCCGCAGGACCACCAGGGAGGTGACCTCGCCCCATTTGGCGTATCGCTGCACCAGGAGTTGGCGGTCCTGGTCGGGGAGAGCCATGAAGTCGTCGATGAACTCGCGCAGCAGTTCGCGGTTCTCCTCGATGGGGCTCATGACGTCGTCCCAGAACCGGGTGCCCCGGAAGAAACGCAGCGCCATGACGAACTCGGTGGCGATGTTCTTCTTCTTGTCCCAGCTCGCCTGGCCGGTGTTCCGGCCACGCAGGAAACCGGAGAAGACGCTGATCCCCTCGAGGTGGTGCAGCAGGCCGTTCAGCAGCGTGTTGGCCGCGGCGCGAACCGACTGCACGTGCTCGTGGTAGTGGATGAGCAGATGATCGTAACCCCGGACCACGCCCGTGTCCTGGTAGCCCATCAGGTCGGCCACCGATTCGAGCTGGGCGCGCGAGCCGGCCTCCTTGAGCAGGATCTCCTCCTCCTGCACCTCCAGCAACTGGTAGAGGAAACGGAATACCTCGATGAAGGAGAGGGCGTCCTCGAGGTCGGTGTAGGTCTGCAGGTTGTCCGGGTCCCGGGCCATCAACTCTTCGAGGATGCGCCAGGCATTCACTTCCTTGATGCCGAGCACGGTCTTCTGCGCGGCGATGACGCCCTTGATGATACGCAGGGCGTCGCGCTTGGGATGGACGCTGTCGCTAGGGAGCCTGCGCAGCAACAGGGCGCGGATCTCGCCCATCATGCCCCGCAGGTAACCCTCGTGATAGCGGTTGTCGCCGGCAGGGTCGTAGTAGTAGCGGTCGGTCACCCGCGAGGTGAATTCCCGGAACAGGTCCTTGCTGCCGATGATGAGCCTGGCGCCGAGCATCTCGGTGATGATTATGAAGTCCTGGATCTCGCTGTGGAGCAGATTCATGTATTCGGGGATGGAGGCGGAGAAGCTCTGTTCGCCCACGTGCTCGGAGAGGTGAAGGTGCAGCGGGATGGCCCGGCGCAGCATTTCCCGCTGCAGCTTGCCGATGGCGTGGTTGAAGGCGTCGCGGCGGTCGCTGCCGTCGTCGATGATGCCGAGATCGAGATCGTCCTGGTCGGCCCGGGTGCCGACGCCGCAGATCACGAAGCCGGGCTGCTGGTCCTCCTCGAGAAAGAGGCCGAGCAGCTTGGACATGTAGGCGCCGATCAACCGGCGCAGGTCGCGGCCCATCTGCAGCATGAAATCGCGGTAGACGCCGAAGCGGTCGGCGTCGGAGGAGAGGCCGAGCCGCAACACGTCGACGGCGCGGATGTTCAGATTGAGCAGCTGGAAGGCGAAGTAGCAGCCGAGGAAATTGAGCTGCTCCGACTCGTCGCGGCCCATCTCGCAGACCAGATCCATCTCGAGGGCGATGTCGGGGGCCGCTGACCAGAAATGGACCTCGTCGATGGCGCCGGATTCCTCGAGGCGCTCGTTGAGCAGGTCCTTGTGCAGGGAGATGAAGTGGGTGTACTTGCGGTGGTGGTTTCCCAGCTCTCCGATACGTGCGTTGAGGCGGTCGAAGTCGTTCAGCATGGTTTTCCTTCTGGGGCGACGCGTGGGTTGGGGAGGGGAACCGCCCTGCCTCTCCTGCTGGTCCTGCACTGTATCATGACGGGCCGCCGGGGTCGGCCCTTCAGTCCCCCAGTCCCGACCGGTAGCGGCCGGTGGCCGGATCCATGTAGACCTTCACCTGCTTGTAGAGCTTGATGCTGCGCAGGCCGGCGGCGATGTCCAGGAAAAGACCGTCCAGGCAGCCGGCCAGGTCGTCCATTTGCTCCTTGAGGCTCTCGAGGCGCGAATGGAGGACGGCCTCGTCGAGAGTGCCTCCCGCGGTGGAGAGTTCCTCGCGGATGTGGTAGAGCTTGAGGGCGAGCACGGTGATCCGGTCCACGATGCTGGCCGGCGATTCGGAGTGCAGCGGCGCGGAGCTCACGGGCAGCCCCGCGGAGGCCAGCACCTGCATGATCTGGCTGTCGAAGAGCTCGATGGTCTTCACGCGCCGCGCGTTCGAGGCGTCGATGGACTGCTTGACCGAGGCGAGGATCTCGCTGTCGTCGTCGTGCGCGCGGCTGCGGTCCTCCTCGTGCCACTGGAAGGTGTTGATGAGCTGGAGCAACTCGGCCAGGCCGGCCCAGCCGGCGTGTCCGGGCGGCAGAACCCGCAAGACGTCGTCCCAGTCCTGCAACAGGTGCTCTTTCTCGTGCCAGTCCTCGACGACCTGCCAGAGCACGGACAACAACTCGTCCGCCGCGGGCAGCTCCGCAGGAAGAATCTTGGCATCCGGGCCGTGTGCGGTCATGATCTGTCCTTATCTTGAGCAGGATGCGGCCATCGCCCCGCCAACTCTAGACCACCGGGTGCGTCCAGGCAAGCGCGGCAGGCACCGGCAAGGGGAAGTTCATGGGATCCACGACGGGGCATCGTCCGGGACGCGCGGCTCTCGCCGCGGCGCTGGCGCTCTGCGCCGCTTGCTCCCTCTCCCGTCCGGCGGCGGCGGTCGCTGCCGAACCGACGGTCGCCCTGCACGCGGCGGTGGGCGACACGCTCAGCCGCGACGAAGCCCTTCGCTGGGGGCTGTTCCCCGACGCGAGCGACCTGCGCCTCGCCGTCTTCCGCGCCGCACCGACCGGCGGCTACATCGCCCGGCTCCATCTCGACGGCCCCGCAGGACCGCGAATCCGCGAACGCAACGTGCCGCGCGCGGTCTGGGAGTCCTGGCGGGACTGCCTCGACCGGGGTGTGCCGGTCGACGGCGAGGGGGCGCCGCCGATCCCGGGGGCAGCGGCC
>JAHIYU010000186.1 GCA_018814885.1 bacterium
CATCGCCGCCTCCGCGGTGTCGCCCGCGCCCGTCGCGCCGGCCGGCGGCCGGTCCGTGGCCTCGTTGCTGCGCGACCGCTGGCTGGCGCGGGGCTATCTGGCGTGTGTCGTGACCCGGCTGGAGACGGCCGAGGGATCTGTCTTCACGGTGGCTCCCGGCGCTCCCTACACGGTGGGCGAGATCGTGGTGACGGGCGAGGATTTCCCCGGCCGCGACGCCGTGCTGGCCCGTGCCCTGCCCCGCCGCGACGATCCCTTCGGCGCCGAGGCCTGGGCGGCGGCCATCGACCGGCTGCTCGTGATGACGGGCGAGGCGGGATATCCCTTCTCCCGCTGGCTGGTGCGCGACGTGCGCGTGGATTCCGTGCGCGCCGCCGTGGACGTGGGGGCGATCTTGATGACCGGCCCCGTCGCGTACTTCGGTCCCCAGGCCAGCAACCTGCCCGAGGGACGGGGCGAGGACTTCCTCGTGCGCGCCTCGCGCCTGCCGGTCGGGCGGCGCTACCGGGAATCGGACCTGCGGGCGGCACGGGCACGCCTGATGCAACGGGACATCTACGCGGACGTCGGCAGGCCGGTGGTCTTCACCACGGCGGCGCCTGGCACCGTCGGCGTGCATTGGCCGGTGACACCGGTCCCGCGCCCCAACCGGGTTGCGCTCATGCTGGGCCTGAGCCGGACCGGCGCCGACGAGCCGGCGCGGGTCAGCGGGCAGGCGGATCTCCATCTGGCCAATCTGGCGGGATCGGGGCGCCGTCTGGAACTGGCCTGGAGCGACGACGGCCGGGCGCGCTCGCATTTCGGGTTCGGCTGGCTCGAGCCTCTGCTGTGGGGTACGCCGTTCGATGCGACCGTGGACGTGGACCACGAGGTCGCCACCGATGTCTACACCCGTTTCCGGGTCGACAGCCGGCTGAAACTGCCGGTTGCCGGTGCCTGGGAGATCGAGGTGGGTCTGGGCTGGGACCGCAGCACCTTCCCGGTCGGAGCCTGGAGCCGGACGACGCGGTGGCGTACGCGTGGCGCGTTCCTGCACCGCCGACGCGACCGCGGCGCGAACGGCTGGCAGGGCACCTTCGCCATCGAATCCGCACGCCGGGGCGTGGACGCGCGTCCGGTCGACGATCCGAGCGCCGGCGTGACGCCGGGGGAGGAGAGCCAGACCCTGGTGGAAATGCGCCTGTCGGGGGAACGCTGGCTGACCGGCACGCTCAGTCTCGCGGTCGGCGGGATGTTCCAGGAGGTCAACGGGCGGGGCGGCGAGATTCCCCTCGCGGAGCAATACCGGCTGGGCGGGGCGCGCACCCTGCGCGGCTACCTGGAGGACCAGTTCCACGGCGAACGGGTCGCCTCGTCCATGGTGGAACTGCGCATCGGGCGTCCCGGGCGCTCCCGTCTTTACACCTTTTTCGACGTGGGGTACTTTCGCTTCGCGGGCGCCGATCCCGCACGACCCGCGCGCTTGACGTCCGTTTCAGGCTCGCGCCGTGGTTTCGGGCTCGGCATCGAGACCGCCACGCGGGGCGGCGACATATCGTTGGCCATCGGTCTGCCGGGCGCGTTCCAGTTCGACGACGCAAAGCTGCACATCGCGCTGCTGCAGGCCTTCTGACCGGAGCGACCATGGATCTTCGTCGGGCACGCCAGGAAGTCGAACGTCTGCGGACCGAGTTGGCCCGTCACGACGACCTCTACTACCGTGAGGCCGCGCCGGAGATTTCCGACCGGGACTACGATGCGCTCGTACGCAAGCTGGCGGAGCTGGAGAACGCGTTTCCCGAGCTGGCCGCGGCCGACAGCCCGACGACCCGCGTGGGCAGCGACAGCGATGCGCGCTTCCCTAGCCTGCCCCACAGCAGCCCCATGATCAGCTTGCAGAACAGCTACGCGTTGTCCGACGTGGCGGCTTTCGACCGGCGCGTGCGCCGGGAACTCGGCCGAGCGGGGATCCTGTACACCGCGGAACCCAAGATCGACGGGGTGGCCTTGGCGGTGCGCTACACGGACGGTCGTCTGACCGCCGCCCTGACACGGGGCGACGGGAAAAGCGGAGATGACATCACCAATAATGCCAAGATGATACGCGGGATACCTGAAGTCCTGCCAGAGGGCTGGCGAGAGCGGCTGCCCGCACGACCGGACGCCCTCGAGCTGCGCGGCGAAGTCTATCTGACCTTCAGTCGCCTGCGACGGCTCAACCAGGAGCGGCTGGCCGCCGGCGAGGCGCCCCTGGCCAATCCCCGCAACGCCACGGCCGGGACCCTGAAGACCCTCGACGCGGCCGTGGTCAGGGCGCGGGGTCTCTCGGTCTCCTTCTACCAGGTGCTGCCCCTCGTCGGCGAGACCGGTCTGGCCACACATCGCGACGAAATCGACGTCCTGCGCGCGCTCGGGGTGCCGGTGAACGATTTCTTGCGAACTGCCGGCGACACGGAGGAGTTGGCCGCTGCCCTGGACGAGCTGTCCGCCCTGCGCACAGAACTGGATTACCCGATCGACGGCGCGGTCATCAAGGTCGACGATCTGGCGGCGTACGGGCGGCTCGGCGCCACGGCCAAGGCGCCGCGTTGGGGGCTGGCCTTCAAGTTCGCCGCCGAGGAGGCCGAGACCGAGCTCGAGGGCGTGATCCTGCAGGTCGGACGCACCGGCGTGATCACACCCGTGGCCGAGCTGGCGCCGGTGGAGCTCGCGGGGACGACCGTCTCGCGCGCCACCCTGCACAACCGGAACGAGGTCACGCGCCTGGACCTGCGCGTCGGCGACACGGTCCGCGTCGCCAAGGGCGGGGACATCATCCCCAAGGTTCTGGACGTCGTGCTGGAGCGGCGACCGGACGGGGCGGCGCCGGTGCCCTGGCCCATGTCCTGTCCCGCCTGCGGTGAGCCGATCGCGCGCGAGGCGGAGGAGTCCGCCTATCGTTGCAACAATCCCGTCTGCCCGGCCCAGGTGGCGCGCAGGCTGAGGCATTTCGCGGGGCGCGACGCCTGCGACATCGAAGGGCTGGGCGAGAAGGGCGTGGCGCAGCTTCTCGAGGCGGGACTGGTCGCGGATCTGCACGATCTTTTCCGCCTGCAGCGTGAGGCCCTGGCGGCCCTGCCGGGCTGGGCGGACAAGTCGGCCGACGCGCTGCTCAAGGCCGTCGCCAGGGCCAAGGATCGTCCCTGGGAAGCCAAGATCTTCGCGCTCGGCATTCCCGGCGTCGGCGTGACTACGGCGTCGGTCCTGGCGCGGGCCTACCCCACTGCAGCGGCCCTGAGATCCGCGGATGCCCGCGACATGGCCGACCTGCCGGGTCTCGGGGAGACCTCGGCCGTCAAGCGGATCGGCGCCTTTTTGGGCGACGCACGGGTCGCTCGCTCGCTCGACGCGCTCGCCGCGGTGGGCTTCCTGCGCGACCGGGAAGTCGGGCCGGTCGTGACGGCACCGCCGGCGGACTCGTGGTTCGCGGGCAAGACCTTCGTGCTGACGGGCACCCTCGAGTCTTATCCGCGGAGCGCGGCCCGGCAGGAGATCGAGCGTCTCGGCGGCAAGGTGACCGGGAGCATCAGCAGTCGCACCGATGCCGTCATCGCCGGCGCCGAACCTGGCTCCAAGCTCCAGAAGGCCCGGCAGCTGGGTGTCGCGGTGCTGAGCGAGAGCGAATTCCTGATGCGTCTGCGCGAGGAGGAGGCCGGCGATGGAAGCTGACGGCCCGGGCCGCCCCTTCTTCCTCAGCGTTAAACTGGACGACGATCCCCACGCCGCCTGCCTGCTGCTCGACGCCCGCGATCCCGGGCATCTGGTCGAGGCCCCGGACCTCGACCATCTCGACGCCTTGCCCCCGGCGGCGCTGGTCCTGATCGACGGTCGCGAGGCCGAGCCCCGCGCCGGCGAAGAGGCGCGCCTGCAGGTCTCGCGCGGCTTCATCTGGTCGCTGCTGGAGCCGGGCGCGGCCGGGCGCCGCGCCCGGCTGGTCGTGAGCGACCGGTTGGCCGCGGAACAGGTGCTGCGCGCCGAGGGCCTGGAGCTGTGGGAGGGACTATGCCGCTGGCGTGATCAACCCCCGGAGCTCACGGAGCATGTGCGGCGCTTGCTGGCCCCCTTCTCCGCCCGCGTCGCCACGGTGCTGGATGTCCTGGACGCCATGTCGAAGTCCTGCAAGTCGAATCCCTTCGCGGGCTGGATGTCGGAACAACCCTTCGTGGCCCGGACCGGCGGGGCCCCGAGCCCGGCGCCACTGCCCGATGATCCGGAGGGGATCGCCGCCTGGATGACGGCTCCCGACGGCCTGGGCGCCCTGCACGGCGACGGTTTCCAGCCGCGGGATGAGCAGGGCGTCATGGCCCGCGACGTGGCTGGCGCACTCGCCTACGGAAACCCCCTGTTGCTGGAAGCGGGCACGGGGATCGGCAAGACCCACGCCTACCTGGCACCGCTGCTGGCGCATCTGCGCCGCACCGGTGACAGAGGCCTGGTGTCCACGCATACGCGGACCTTGCAGCACCAGATACTCGAGCATGACCTGCCGAGCCTGACCGTGGTCGCTCCCGACATCGTCACCCGTCAGCTGATGGGCCGCGGCAACTATCTCTGCCGGACGCGCCTGTTGCATTTCCGGGACCGGACGCCGGAGAGCCTGGCCGAAGCCTGGGCAGCCGCGTCGCTGCGGCTCTGGCTGGCCGATACCAGCGAAGGCATGCGGGAAGAGGTCGAGGACCACCCCGCGTTGCGCGCGCACCTGCGCGAGCTCTTCGATTCCCCCGAGCCGTGCTCACCCTCTGTTTGTTATGGACGCGACGAATGTTTCGTGCAGAGAGCGCGGCGCCTCGCCCGCGAGGCGCAGCTGGTCGTGGTCAATCATTCGCTGCTGATGCACGATTTCGCGGCGGGCCACACCCTCGTCGGGGAATACCAGGCCCTGGTCGTGGACGAGGCGCACCGGCTGCCCCAGGTGGCTCTCGACTGCTTCGAGGTGCGTTGCGACGTGTCGCGTTCGCTGGTCATCGAGGACATGCTGCGGCCGGGCGGCCGCG
>JAHIYU010000187.1 GCA_018814885.1 bacterium
CCTGCGCAAGATGGTCAACCAGGGGACCTTCCGTGAGGACCTATATTTCCGCCTCTCGGTGATCCTGGTCGAGAACCCCCCCCTGCGCGAGCGCAAGGAGGACATCCCGCAGCTCGTGCACCACTTCCTGGCCGAGGTGGCCAAGAAGCGGGGCGTCGCCCTGAACATCTCGGTGGACGCCATGTCCAGCCTGGTCGGTCACGACTGGCCGGGGAACGTGCGCGAGCTGCGCAACGTGGTCGAGCGGGCGCACATCCTGGCCGGTCCCGGGCCGCTGCAGCCCGAGCACGTGATGCTGGACCTGCGCGCCGGCGGCGCGCGGGACGGCGCGGCCGATCCCGGCGGCGACCTGAACCTGGCCGACAACGAGCGCCGGCTGATCCGGGCGGCGCTGCTGCGCGTCGCCGGCAACAAGTCCCAGGCCGCCAAGCTGCTGGGGATCACCCGGCGCACCCTGTATTCGCGGCTGAAGCTGCTGGATCTGGAAGGGGAATGACGCACCGTCAGGGCCGTGTGTACTTCTAGGTACATGCCGGGCGAGGCCGGCTTGATGGACAAAAGACGTAATATATTGTTGCGGAACAAGTTATTGCAGCGCCGGCGCGCGGCGCGCGCTGGCCCGCAGGTTGCTCGGGAGGTGTTGAATACGACCTCCAACAAGGATCGAGTCATGAAGACCGAAAAGACGCACCTCATGGATACGCTCGGGCTGCCGGTCCTGGCGGCGCTGGCGCTGTTGACCGCCCTGACGGTCTGGGGCGTCGCCCCCGCCGCCGCCCAGGCGGCCATCGAGGCCGCCCCCGACGTCCTGGAACGCACCGACGAGATCCTCCAGGACCTGGCGCCCCTGATCCACGAGAGCGAAAGCGAACAGGCGCGCCGCATCTTCGAGGACGCCGTGCAAAAGCAGCAGCGGGCCCACCAGCTGCTGAGCAACGATCATCCGGGGCTCGCGATCGACCTCTCGTTGCGGGCCCGCGGCGCGGCCCGCGAGGCCGAGCGCCTCGCCCGCTCCTCGCTGAATTACGAGGACCGCGTGCGCGACTACCTCGACCGTCTGATGGAGCTGTACGAGCAGGTTAAGGAACGCGCCCAGGAAACGAACAACGCCCAGGCCATGCGGTTCGTCCACGAGGCCGAGAATCTCTACCACCGGGCGCGGGAGCAGTACCGCCAGACCCACTACCAGCAGGCGTTCGCGCTGTTGCAGTCGGCCGAGACGCAGCTCAAGCGCGCGGCGCGCCTGCTGTTCGAAGCCGGCGGCGCCGAACAGCTCGAACGCGAGCTCGACCGCACCGCCGACCTGATCGCCCTGGCCGCCGACCGTCTCGCCGACGTCGACGATCCCGCCCTGGCCGACATGCTGGGCCGCGCCGGGGAGAACCTGAACCGCGCCCGCCGCGCCCTGGCCGATCAGCAGCCGCTGCAGGCCCTGCGCTTCGCCCGCCGCGCCCGCGACCAGGCCCAGAATGTGCTGCGCCAGCTCGGCCCCGCGCCCGACGTCGAGGGCATCAGGGCCCAGATCGAGCATTTCGACGCGCAACTCGACGGCGTGGTAGAGGAGATCCGTGCCAGCGGCGACCAGGAGGCCCTGCGCCTGCTGGACCGCGCCCTGGCCTTGCGCGACCAGGCGCGCGAAGCGCTCGCCCGCGGCGAGCTCGAACAGGCCCTGCGCGGCATCCGTACCGCCCTGAACCTGCTGCGCCAGTCCGCCGAGAGGATACGGTGACGGCGCGCGCCCTGATCACAGCCGCGGTCCTGGCCACCGCGTTCGGCGTCCCCACCGTCAGGGGTGGGGACGCTTTTCATTTGACATCACATACTCCCGCTGATAGTATGGCTATACCGAGCGGGTCAGGAAATACCCTACCCTCAAAAAAAGACAGTTTCTCGCCCGTCGTGTCATTGGACGCTGCACCCCTCGCCCAACAGCGTGACACGGCGGGCGTTTTCTCCTGGCAGACCACCCTGAGTTCCGGCTACGACACCTACGTCCAGACCTACGCCCTGTCCCTCGAGGACACCACCGAGACCCTCAGCGAGTTCGAGATGACCCTGTCCACGGAGGGCCGCACCGCCGGCCGCGCGCGCCATCACTGGCTGGTGCGCCCGCAGATTTCGGTCGGATCCGAACGCAACTGCGGCCGGCTGGAATGGGCCTACGCCCACAAGCCCGACACCCGGCGGTCGACCCTGCGCATCGACGGCGACCTGCAGGGAACATGGTACAACAAGCAGAGCGACTACTACCTGACCAGCGACAGCGTCGAGGGCCAGCTCAAGGCGCGCTGGACCGTGGCCCCGGAGGGCCGGCTGGCGGGGGAGCTGCGGGGCTGGGGCTCGCTCCTGCACTACGACACGCCGTCGGAGCTGGAGGCCGACCGCCACGACCGCAACGTCGCCGCCTACCTGAAGTCCGGCCGGGAGAGTCGGCGCCGTTGGCGCCTGGGCCTGCGCGCGGGCGAGCGGGTCTATCCCGACACCACCGAGATCAACCGCCGGAGCCTCGGCGCGGAGTTCGAATACGATCACAACGCGTTTCTCGGGGCGACCGGGCGCATCTACCACCGCAGCGAACGCCGCAAGATCGAGAATCCGGCCGTGCGTCCCTCGTCCTGGAGCCACTGGACCCTGGTCGAGGCGATGCTGCCTTTGGACGAGGGCAGCCTGCGCCTGGCCGCCGAGCTGGGGCACGAGTCCTGGCGCTACGACGCCGAGTGGGGCGCCTATACCGACCAGACGCGCTGGGACGGCGGTCTGCGCCTGGAGGGCGGCGGACTCTTCGGTCCCGCGTGGCAGCTGGGCGCCGCGTACGAGTCGCTCGCGTCGGACACCGAGGACGAGTCCTACCGCCAGCTCGGCGCCCGCGGCGGCCTCGAGCATCTCGGCGACAGCTTCACCGCCTCGCTCACCCTGGAGATCGGCCGGCGCGACTACGACGAGGCCGCGCCGGTGGTCGGGCCCGGCGACGTGGAGGAGTTCTCGCTCTACAGCGACTTCACGTACGTGGAGCTGTGGCTGATGGCGGGGGTCGACATCGCGGCCGACCTGCGGCTGGACGTGATGGCCAGCTACCTGCCGGAGAGCCACAGCGAGGAGACGGACGATCAGAAGCTGGGCTTCGGGACGGCGCGGGTGGTCTACAGGTTCTGAGAGAAGAGGCCGCATGCACGGTCTTGGCCGTCTCGGCGCTCCGGGCTTCCGGACATCCTGTCCTTCAGCCCTGCGCGACGCCCGGCCAAGACCGTGCATGCGGCCTCTTCACCCATCTGCAACCAGGCGCGCCGGCAGGGGGGGGAAGTTGAGAGGCGTATTCTTTGACAATCCCCAACTGCGTACGGCCGGCGGCGATTTGACCATCGACCAGGTTTTGAGGTACATTCATCCCGTCGCCCACCAAGGCAAGGGGGTTGCCGTGAAGCGAATCGTCATCGTACTCGCCGTGTTCGTCGCGCTCGCCATCGCCGCGACCGCCGGCGCCTTTCCCCAGGTCCTGACCATCACGCCCGCGGCGCCCACCAGCGCCGATACGCTGCTGCTGCACATGGACGTGACGCTGCCCACGCCGTGCTACGGCATCCGGAACGCTGTCGCGTACCTGACCGGCGACGTGCTGCACCTCGACTACGAGATCCACGATCCGGGCCTCTACGACTGCATCCAGGTCATCGCCGAGGGGGAGTTCGCGGTGGCGCACGGCCCGCTGCCGGCCGGCCAGTACCAGGTCGTGGTGCGCGAGCGGCAGTACTACGGCCCGCTCCTGGTCAACGAGTTCCACCTGTACGGGGAGCTGGCCGTGACGGGTGCCCAGCTGCAGGACGAGCGTCTGACCTGGAGTCGTGTCAAAGCGTCCTACCGCTAGTAGCCGTGTGATATAATCCTGCTTGATGCGTAATGGATATTGCCGATGACCACCGGGTGGGATGTGGATCGTGTGCGCCCTGCTCCTTGTGTACGGCAATCTCGTGGAGGGAGGCGCGTCCGGTCGTGAAGCGTGCGGTGTCGAGTTCCGTCCCCCGGGTCCTGTGCGCGGCGCTGCTGTGGTCGTGCCTTTGCGTCCCCCCGGCCTGCCTGGCGCAGGGCGCCGAGCCGCCGTCTATCTTCTCCAGCGACATCGAACCGGTCTTCGAGCATCTGACCATCGACGACGGCCTGCCGGAGAATTCGGTGCGGGCGATCCTGCAGGACCGCTGGGGCTTCCTGTGGCTCGGCACCCAGAACGGCCTGGTCCGCTACGACGGTTACGACATGCGTGTCTTTCTGCCCACGCCCGGCGATAGCACCGCCTTCGGAGGGCGGACCATCGAGGCGCTCTACGAGGACAGCGACGGCTACCTCTGGATCGGCACCTTCCTGAACGGCCTGTGGCGCTTCGATCCGCGCACGGAGACGTTCACCGGCTTCCCGCTGTTGCCGGAGGGTCTGAACGAAGGCGGCAGGGGCCGGGTCACGGACATCTGCGAGGATGGTTCGGGGCGGATCTGGGTCGCCTTGGAACAGGGCCTGGCCAGCCTGGACCGGAAGACCGGGCAGGGCCAGTGGTACGATCCCGACTTCCCCGAGGACGTCGGCCCGACGGATGAAGGATATTCGGCGGTGCTGGCCGACCGCTGGGGCCGGGTCTGGGCCGGCACCGAGGATCGCGGCATCGTGGTGCTGGATCTCGAGAAGGGGTCCATGCGCTTCCACACCCACGATCCGCAGGACGAGGCCACACTGGCCAGCCGCTTCGTCACCGACATCTACGAGGACGCCGCGGGGACGGTCTGGGTCACCTGCAACGGCGGTCTGTCGCGCTGGGATCCGGTCGCCGACGCCTTCTTTTCCCTGGTGCCCGCGCCGGTCGGCGACGAGGTCGACAACTACCTGGTCTGCATCACCCACGACGAGCGCGAGAACCTGTTCTGGATCGGAGCGGCGGCGGGCCTGTACGCCTTCGATCCCGCAGCGTCCCGTTTCCGCCTCTTCGCGCACGACCCGTCGCGCCCCCTGTCGCCGGTCAACGGGCCAGTCCTCAGCGTGATCTGCGACCGGTCCGGCCTGGTGTGGGCCGGATCCTGGCTCGCTGGCCTGAACAAGATGGACCCCGGGGGTGGGTGGTTCCGCATCCGGCGGCACGATCCGGCCGACCCCGGCAGCCTCGACCGCGACGGCGTGATGGCCATCCACGAAGACGCCGCCGACGTGCTCTGGGTGGGCACGAGCAGCGTGCCGCGCGGCGGCGGGCTGGGCGGCCTGAACCGCCGCGAACGGCCGGACGGTCCGTTCCGGACCCTGAACATGGCGCCGGGCGGCGGCCGCGAGATGCCGGCCGTCGTAGGTCTGCACGAGGACGCCGGGGGAACCCTCTGGATCGGCACCGTACGCGGGTTGTGGCGTGTGGACGGCGGCAGCGTGGTGAAGGTGCAGGCGGGCCAGGATCCAGAAGCGGCCGTGCTCTCCTCGGCGACCCTGCGCGCGGTCGTCTCGGACGCGCGCGGCAACCTGTGGATGGGCACCCACGGGGGGCTCTTCCGCTGGCATCGCCCGACCGGTCGGCTGGTCCGCTACCTGCGCGACCCCGGCGACCCGCACAGCATCAGCAGCAACACCATCACCCTGTTCCACGTGGACGGCCAGGGCCGGGTCTGGGCCAGCACGGACGACCGCGGCCTCAACCTCTACCGGCCGGAGACCGACGACTTCCGGCGTTACTTCGATCCCGAGCGGGGCCTGGACACGGTCATGGACATCCACGAGACGGCCGACGGCAAGTTCTGGCTTGGTTCGTTCGCGGGTCTGCTCCTGTTCGATCCCGAACATGGGGTCGAGACAATCTACGACCGTCGCCACGGCCTGCCCAACGATCAGGTGGTCTCCCTGCTGCCCGACGGCGCGGGCCGCCTCTGGCTGTCCACCGGCAAGGGCTTCGCGCGCTTCGATCCCGCGACGGAGGCGTTCAGGACCTTCGACGTGCGCGACGGGCTACCCAGCAACGAGGTGCATTTCGCCCATTGTCGCGGCCGCGACGGCACGCTCCATTTCGGCGGGCATCACGGCCTGGTGTCAATCCTGCCCGACCTCTTCCAGGACAATCCCGTGGTGCCGTCGGTGGTCCTGACGGACATCGCGGTCCAGGGCGCGTCGCTGCCCATCGGCGGCGATTCCCCCCTGGCGCAGCCGTCCCACATGACCGCGGCACTGGTCCTGGCCCACGACCGCAACGACGTCGCCTTCACCTTCACGGCCCTGGACTTCGGGCGCCCGGAGCGCAACGGCTACCGCTACCGTCTCGAGAACTACGACGCGCGGTGGCGGAACCAGGGCGGCGAGCGCACCGCCACCTATACGAACCTCGACCCCGGACGCTACGTGTTCAACGTGCAGGGCAGCAACCGCGACGGGGTGTGGAACGAGGCGGGCGTCTCGCTGGCGCTGACGATCTCGCCGCCCTGGTGGGAGACCGGCTGGGCCTACGCCCTGTACGTCCTGCTGGCGATCGCGCTGGCCTACGCCATCTATCGCCAGGTCGTCCAGAGGGAGCGGCTGCGCGCGGCCGTGGCAGTCGAGCACGCCGAAGCCCTACAGTACCAGGAGCTCGACCGCATGAAGTCGAGGTTCCTGGCCAACATCACCCACGAGTTCCGCACGCCGTTGACGCTGATCAAGGCGCCCCTGCAACGCCTGCAGGAGGGCGTCACGGCCGAGCCGGGGGATCTCTACGCGACGATGGCCCGCAACGCCGGTCGCCTGGGCCAGCTCATCGACCAGCTGCTGGACCTGTCGCGCCTGGAGGCCGGCCGCCTGCCGGTGAAATGGCGGCGGGAGGACTGCCTGGACTTCCTGCGCTTGCACGTGGCGTCGTTCCAATCGCTGGCCGAGGTCCGCGGCATCGAGCTCGTATCCGACATCCCCGGCGAGAAGTGCGACGCCTGGTGCGACCGCGACCTGCTTGACAAGCTGGCGGGCAACCTGCTGTCCAACGCCCTGAAGTTCACGCCCGAAGGCGGCCGGGTCGAGGTGGCGGTCGCCGTGGGGGCCGAGACCGACGAGATACGGGTCCCTGTGGCGCGGCACCGCGAGGGCGAGACGCGGTCCGCCCGGGCCCGCGAGCTCAGGATCACGGTCGCGAACACCGGCTCCTACATACCGCCCGCCGAATGCGAGAGGATCTTCGACCGGTTCCACCAGGTGGAGCGCCACGCGGGCAGCGGCATCGGCCTGGCCCTGGTCAAGGAGATCACCGAGTGGTTGGGCGGGCGTATCGCGGTGGAGAGCGACGAGCGGACCGGCACGCTTTTCACAGCCACCGTGCCCATCTTCGTCACGGCCCCCATCGATGAATACGAGGCGGACGCGGCCGAACCGGTCGAGACGGAGGATGCCGACAACGAGACCGCGGACGCGGCGACGGGGGAGACCGAGCGTCCGGACGAACCCGCACCGCTGGTGCTCGTTGTGGAGGACCATCCCGATCTGCGCACGTTCCTGCGCAATGATCTCGCGCCGGAATTCAGGGTGCTCGACGTGCCCGACGGGCGGGCGGGGCTCGCCATGGCGCTGGCGGAGATCCCGGATCTGGTGCTCAGCGACGTGATGATGCCTGAAATGAACGGCTTCGAGCTCTGCCGGCGCCTGAAGGAGGACGAGCGCACCAGCCACGTGCCGGTCATCCTGCTGACCGCCCGCACCGAGGCGGAGCAGCGACATCACGGCCTGCGCCTGGGCGCCGACGACTACCTGCCCAAGCCCTTCGACGCCGAGGATCTCAAGCTGCGCATCCGCAACCTCATCGACCAGCGCCGCAAGCTGGCCGAGCGCTACGCCCGCAAGCTGGCCGTCCTCGAACCCGAGGCCATGCCCGTCACCTCGGCCGACGAGCGCTTCGTGTTGCGGGGGCGAGAGATCGTCGATATCCACCTGGACGATCCGGACTTCACCGTGGAGGCCTTCTGCCAGGAAATCGCCGTCAGCCGCACCCAGCTGCACCGCAAGCTCAAGGCCGTGATCAACCAGTCGGCGACGGAATTCATTCGCACGCACCGACTTCAGCGCGCCGCGCAGTTGCTCGAGGGCGGGTACGGGAACGTCACGGAAGTCGCCTACGCGGTCGGATTCCGCAATCTCTCTTATTTTGCAAAGACTTTCCGCGTCCTCTACGGCGTCCAACCCTCAGATTATCCTCCCCGCGGCTGATTTGGAACATCGCGCGCCGATTTCGGAACGTGCGGGTTAGCGCGCCTGTGCGGCCGTCCGCCATACTTATGCCTGTTCGGGAGCCGGTGTAGGCATCTCGAGCGACCGGTACAATGAGCGGCACGATCGCCTACGGGCCCCGCGTCGCTCGCAACCTGAAAGGGAGACATCATGAAGACGCTCACGTGCATGCTCGCAGCGCTGGCCCTGCTGGCCGGCGTCGCCTCCGCCGCCGACCTCTGGGATCAGACGGGATTCGATCCGTGGGGAGCCGGTTTCTTCAACGTCGCCGCGGGCGGCCCCCCCTTCGGCATGACCGTCTACACGGTCAACCACGTCACGGTCGAGGCCGACAACCAGTGGACGATCAGCAGCATCTCCACCTACTACTCGGCGCTGGATCCGGGCTGGGGCGGCAGCATCAGCCAGGGTTACGTCAACGTGTTCTCCAAGACCGGTCCCCTGCCGATCGACGGCGTCGACGATCCCTCGGCCGGCATGCTGGTGCCCATGTCGGCGGTACTGGACGTCGATCACTTCGTGGTGACGGCGTCGGGCCTGAACATCACCCTGAATCCGGGCGAGTACTGGATCGGCATGACGCCCATGGCCGCGTCCGGTCCCATGGGCCCGGAGATCCATCTGTCGACGACGTCCTTCTACGGCGACGCGTCGGCTTCCTTCGACCAGTATGCGTTCCCCGGCCCGCCCGCGTGGTTCAACTTCAACCCGGGTGTGGATGCCGCAATCCTGATCCAGGGAAACTTGATCGTCGCGAACGAGGAGATGGTCTGGGGCGAGCTGAAGTCCCTCTATCGATAGGCAGGCGGTTTCGCCTTGATTCGCGCTGGTGAAAGGACGGGCGGCGACCATGGCGGCCGCCGCCCGCCCGCAGGCAAAGACGGGAGAGATGGGATGAAACTCGCAAGTAAAAGGTACCTCTGGGCTTTGCCGATCATCGCGCTGCTCTTTGGCGCCGCGCAGGCCGAGGTCACGATCGACTACTACGACGGCATCGCGTTCCTGGACATGTCAACCGACGGCACCGTCATGGCCGGCAACACGCCGGCCTACGAGGCATGCATCTGGACCGAGGCGGGCGGGGTCGTGCCCCTGGGCATGAGCACCACCGCCGTTTTCGGCACGGGTTCCGGCAGTCCGGACATCTCCGACGACGGCGTCTGGGTCTCGGCGACGATCCTCGGCGCCGACAGCACCTACACGACGGCCGGCGTCTGGAGCGAGGCCACCGGCTGGATCGAGGCCATGCCGCCCATGCCGCCGGGTGGCGATCCCATGAGCGGTTACCAGTACGGCTCGGCCTGGGGACTGTCCGGGGACGGCAGCACCCTGACCGGCCTGTTCTGGTATCCCGGCCAGCCCGGCGGCGGCGCCCACGCCCTGTCCTGGACCCAGGCCGGCGGCGCGGTGGATATCGGCGTGGACGGCAGCACCAGCCGCGCCAACGCCGCCAACTACGACGGCTCGGTGATCGTGGGCTGGGACACGGCCCCGTTCGGGTACTGGCGCCCCACGGTTTGGGAGAACGGCGTGCGGACCATCCTGACCGATACGGAAGCCTTCTGCAACGCCTACGGCGTCTCGGCCGACGGGCTGACGGTCTACGGCGTGTCCCTGGACACGTCGATCATGACCCGGGTGGCGGCGATCTGGCGCAAGGAGGGCGGTGTCTGGAAGGAAGAGCTGCTCGGCGCGCTGCCTGGCACCTCGCCCGACCAGGGTCAGGCCTACCTCTCCGCCGCCACCGCCGACGGCCGGATGGCCGTGGGGTACAGCTCCCTCTATTTCGGAGAATCGACCGGCATCATCTGGACCCGCGACACGGGCCTGGTCGATGTCGAGGACTTCCTCGAGGACAACGGCGTCACGCTCGATCCCTGGTTCGACTTCCAGTCGCTGACCTGCGTGTCCGCGGACGGCTCGATCATGGCCGGCGTCGGCCAGGAGATGGTCTTCCCCTTCCCCGCGAAGGGCTTCATCATCCACACGGGTTTCACCACCGACGTGCCTTCTGTGGCCTCGCGGGTCGAGGTCGAGCGCAACTACCCCAATCCCTTCAACCCGGCGACCAGCATCCCGGTCGTCCTGGCCGAGGGCGGTCACGCCCGCCTCGAGGTCTTCGACGCGGCCGGACGCCGGATCAAGGTCTTGCACGACGGCGAGCTGCCGTCGGGCCGGCACGAGTTCCGCTGGGACGGGATGGACGCGCGGGGCGTGGCTGCGCCCAGCGGCGTCTATCTCGCCCGCGTCAGCGATCGCGCCGGATCCGTCGCGAGCCGGAGCATGACGCTCGTGAAGTGACGTCGCGGCCGAAGTGCAACCGGCCGCGAATTCGTTGCAACGTGGGACCCTCCCACGGTTCGGACGGGACGCCGGGACCCTGACCCGGCCCCGTCCCCGTTCACCGTCCGGCGCCGGCGCCGGCATGGCCGAAGGACTCGTGATGAAGAGCTTGATAGGCGTTCTGATGACGCTGTTCGCGTGCGGCGCGGCCCTGGCCGGCGCCCTGAGCCCGGATCTCGACGCCCGGCTGGCCGGCAAGGGCGGCGACGTGTTCGTCCGCGTGCTGGTCGTGCTGCAGGACCGGATCGATATCTCCGGGCTGGACGCCGAGCTGCGGGACGCGCAGGTCAGCTTGAAGGAGCGCCACCGGATCGTGGTGGAGACGCTCCAGGCCAAGGCCGCGCAGGCGCAGACGGACCTGCTGTCCGATCTGGCGGCGCGAACCGCCACGGGCGCCGTGAAGAGCTATCGCGCCCACTGGCTGCTCAACGCCGTGGTCGTCGACGCCACGGTCGCGGCGGTGCGGGAGATCGCCTCCCGGTGGGACGTGTCGGTGGTGGAGGCCGACCTCGCGGTGGAGATCATCGGTCCCGTCCCCGCCGGCAAGTCCGCGCCGGCGGACAAGGATTACGGCATCGGCGTGGCACCCGGCGTGCGGGCCATCGACGCGCCCCGCGTGTGGTACGAGCTGGGCGTGGACGGCAGCGGGGCGCTGGTCGCCAACCTCGACTCCGGCGTGAACCTGACCCACCCTGCCCTCGCCGGCGGCTGGCGCGGCAACACGGCGCCCGCGGGCGAATGCTGGCTCGATGCAGCCGGCCTGGACATGGAAATGCCGGACGACCTGCTCGGACACGGCTCCCACGTGATGGGCACCATCGCCGGCGTGGCCCCCGACGACACCATCGGCGTGGCGCCCGGCGCCCAGTGGATCGCGTCCAACGGCACCTGGGCGCCCTCGTCCGAGGCGCTCATCAGCATGGTGCTCGCATCGCTGGAATTCTTCACCGATCCCGACGGCGACCCGGCGACCATCGACGACGTGCCCGACGTGGTCCAGAACAGCTGGGGCGTCAACGGTGGCTTCGAGGGCTTCGACGACTGCGACACCCACTGGTGGGACGCCATCGACGCCTGCGAGGCCGCGGGCGTAGTCCTGTTGTGGTCCGCCGGCAACAACGGCCCCTTCGCCGGCTCGATGAACAGCCCCGCCGACCGGGCCACCACCGCCCTGAACTGCTTCAGCGTAGGTTCGGTCGCCGCCTATGCACCCTACGCGGTCAGCGACTTCTCCAGCCGCGGCCCCTCTGATTGCGGCGGCGACTCCGCCGTCAAGCCGGAGATCACGGCGCCGGGCGAGGACATCTACAGCGCCTACCTCGGGGACAGCTACTACTACATGAGCGGCACGTCCATGAGCGGTCCCCACGTAGCCGGCGTGGTGGCGCTCATGCGCGCCGC
This sequence comes from bacterium, assembly GCA_018814885.1. NCBI lineage: Bacteria > bacterium. Next base: position 11,941 of record JAHIYU010000187.1, read on the forward strand.
CGATCCCGACCTGGACGTGAACACCATCAAGCAGGTCCTGCTGGACACGGCGACCGACCTGGGCCCCGCCGGCGAGGAGAACGACTACGGCCACGGCCTGGTCAACGCCTATGCCGCCGTGCTGGCGATCATCCCCGGCTACGGCGACCTGGAGGGCCTGGTGACCGACGCCCTGGGCGGCACGCCCCTGGCCGGCGCCACCGTTGCGGCCAGCGCGGACGGCGCGCTCACCCGCTACACGACAACCGACGGCAACGGCTTCTACCATCTCGACCTGCCGGCGGGGGAGTGGACCGTCGAGGCGGTGAGCTTCGCCTACGCGACCGGGCAGACGTCCGCCACCGTGCCGCTGGACGGGCTGGGCTTCGCCAACCTGGCGCTCGACCTGGGCCCGACGGTCGAGGTGACCGGGCAGGTCCTGCTGCCGAGCGTGATGGGCGCGCCGGGCGCCGAGGTCCGCGTGGTCGGCCGGCCCGTCGCGCCTGCCGTGACGGACGCGGCCGGCGATTTCGTCATGACACTTCCCGTCGGTTACGACTACGTCTTCCTCGCCACGCTCGACGGTTATCTGCCCAAGCGCAAGGCGGTCCGGATCGACGCGGCCGTCTACATGGCCTTCGTCCTGGACGAGATGGGCCGCGAGGGATTCGAGCGGGGCAACCTGTCGTTCTATCCGTGGGTGCTGTCGGGCGAGGGCGACTGGGCGGCGTCGGTGCATGCCGCGCACGAGGGATTCTGGTCCGCCATGTCCGGTCCCACCGCCGACTTCAAGGCCTCGACCATGAGTGTGGAGCTGGAATTCCCGGACGGCGAGATCTCGTTCTGGTACAAGGTCTCCTCGGAGGAATGGTACGACTACCTGCTCTTCTACATCGACGACGAGCTGGCGGGCGCCTGGAGCGGCGACGTGGACTGGGCGCAGGCGGTCTTCGCCGTGGCGCCCGGCCCGCATTTGTACAGCTGGTCCTACGCGAAGGACGGTGCGGTCGCCGACGGCGTCGACGCGGCCTGGATCGATCTCATCGGCGCGCCCATGTATCCCGCCCTGGGCATCCGGGGCCCCATGGCCGTCAACAAGGCCCTGGCCTCTGGCGAGACGTCCAGCCAGGCCCTGACGCTCGTCAACGACGGCGAGGCGGATCTCGAGGTGTCGCTGTACGCGTATACCGTGGCGCCTCTGGACACCGCGTCCGCCACCCACGGCGGACCGGACATATACGGACACTTCTGGCGCGACAGCGACGATCCCGCAGGCCCGGCCTATGACTGGCTCGAGCTGGCGGGCGTCGGCGACGCGCACGCCTTCGGCGACGACGAGACCATGACCTTCGCCCTGCCGTTCCCCTTCACCTTCTATGGCCAGACCTTCAGCGAGCTCAACGTCTGCTCCAACGGCTGGGCGTCGTTAGACTCCGGCGACAACGACAACCTGAACATGCCCATCCCGCACCCGGACACGCCCAACAACCTGCTCGCGCCCTTCTGGGACGACCTGGCGCCCCATCAGGGCGGCACGGTCTACACCTGGTCCGATACCGCCGGCGGCCGCTTCGTGGTGCAGTGGGACCACGTCCCGTTCTACAACGTGCCCCATTACCAGACCTTCGAGCTGGTGCTGTCGGCCGACGGGGGCGTCGTCTTCCAGTACCAGGACATCCGCGACCGCGTGTCGGCGTCCGTGGGCATCGAGAACGGCGCCGGCGACGACGGCCTGCAGGTGAGCTTCAACCAGGCGTACCTTCACGACGAGATGGCCATCGCCTTCATCCCGCCCCTGGACTGGCTCGAGGTGGCGCCGGCGGCGTTCACGGTGCCGGTCGGCGGCGAGATGGCGATCGAGGTGAGCCTAGACGCGGCGGGTCTGCCAGACGGTGCCTACCTCGGCTACGTGCACGTGGTGAGCAACGCCCACGAGCGGCCCGAGCGGATCATCCCGGTGGGCCTGTTCGTGACCGGGACGACCGGCGTCGAGGCCGGCGCGCCGCAACGCTATATGCTCGGCGCCGCGACGCCCAACCCCTTCAACCCGTCGACGCGGATCGAATTCGCGGTGCCGGCGGGCGGCGGACGGGTCGAACTGGCGGTCTACGATCTGGCGGGGCGGCTGGTCAGGAGGCTCGCCGCAGGCGAATTCCCGGCCGGACGGCAGGAGGTCGTCTGGCGGGGCGACGACCAGGGCGGGCGGTGCGTGCCGTCGGGCACGTATGTCTACCGTCTGCTGGCCGGCGACTTCCGCGAAAGCCGCAAGATGATGCTGATCAAATAGGCGGCGACGGGCCGACCGGTCTGCTACATCCGAGAGAAGAGGCCGCATGCACGTCCTTGTCCGGGGCGACGGCCCGCCACATCCTGTGGCGGGCCGTCTCGGCGCTCCGGGCTTCCGGACATCCTGTCCTCCAGCCCTGCGCGACGCCCGGACAAGGACGTGCATGCGCCCTCTTCTCAGGTCTGTAATCCGGCGGGTCGGTAGGGAGGGCGAGAAGCGTTTTCTCAGTTGGGGCATGTAGACCTTGAGCTCATGGAGACTGCGGAAGGTGTCACCGGGCGTTGACCTGGTCCCATGGCGGGACTCACTCATATGGTTGATTGAAAAACGGTTGGGTCAGAGTTCCGATGCGGTCCGACTCGTGGAAGTCGTCATGATGGGCCCCCGCCAGTCCATCTGCGACGCCCTGCTCCGCTTCCTGGCCACCTTCACCTGATTCCACCCCCACAGCGGCTTTCCCCACATCGATCCAGGTGTTATCTTGTCCCCGGCGGCGGCCAACGCGCCGCGCCGCGTCTTTCCGAGAAAACCGGGAAAGGACTCCCATGGCCGACATCTGCACACGCAGCGAGGACTACTCGCGCTGGTACCAGGACGTGATCCAGCAGGCCGAGCTGGCCGAGGCCAGCCCCGTGCGCGGCTGCATGGTGATCCGTCCCAACGGCTACGCCATCTGGGAGACCATGCAGCGCATCCTGGACGACCGGTTCAAGGAGCTGGGCCACGTCAACGCCTACTTTCCCCTGCTGATCCCCAAGAGCTTCTTGGCCAAGGAAGCCGAGCACGTGGAGGGCTTTGCCAAGGAATGCGCCATCGTCACCCATTCCCGGCTCAGGTCGGTCATCAAGGACGGCAAGCCCTCGTTGGAGCCCGATCCGGCCTCGAAGCTCGAGGAAGAGCTGATCATCCGGCCCACCAGCGAGACCGTGATCTGGAACCAGTACCGCAAGTGGATCATGAGCTACCGCGACCTGCCGCTCTTGATCAACCAGTGGGCCAACGTGATGCGCTGGGAGATGCGCACCAGGTTGTTCCTGCGCACCACGGAGTTCCTCTGGCAGGAGGGCCACACGGCCCACGCCACCGCCGCGGAGGCGCGCGAGGAGACGCTGCGCATGCTCGAGTGCTACAGGTGGTTCGCCGAGGACGTGATGGCCATGCCGGTGGTCGTAGGCGCGAAAACGCCCAGGGAACGATTCGCGGGCGCCAAGGAAACCTATTCGATCGAAGCGATGATGCAGGACAACAAGGCGCTGCAGTCGGGCACGAGCCACGACCTCGGCCAGAACTTCGCTAAGGCCTTCGACGTGAAGTTCCAGGACCAGGACGGCGTCCAGGACTATGTGTGGGCCACGAGCTGGGGCGTCAGCACGCGTCTGATCGGCGGTCTGATCATGTGCCACAGCGACGACAAGGGCCTGGTGGTGCCGCCCCGGGTGGCCCAGCGCAAGGTCGTGATCGTGCCGATCTGGCGGAAAGACGAGGAAAAGGCTGTAGTGCTGGAGAAAGCCGCGGAACTGCGCGATGGCCTGCGACCGGTAGCCGGCATGGTGCACGTGGACGACCGCGACAACATGCGCCCCGGCTGGAAGTACGGCGAGTGGGAGCGCAAGGGCGTGCCCATACGCATCGAACTCGGCCCCCGCGACGTGCAGAACGACGCCTGCGTGCTGGTCACCAGGCACGACGGCGAGAAGCACACGGTGCCCCTGGCCGGGCTGCCGCAGGCGGTCACCGAGCACCTCGAGCGCATGCAGCGGGAGATGTTCGACGCGGCCGCGGAGCGGCTCAGGAAGAACACGCACCGTCTGGACACCTGGGACGAGTTCACGGCGCTGTACACGAACGAGGGCGGCTTCGCGCACTGCCACCACTGCGGAGCCGGCAAGTGCGAAGAGGCCATCCAGGACGAGACGAAGGTCACCATCAGGAACATCCCGCTGGACGCGAAAGACGAAGAGGGCGCCTGCATCCGCTGCGGCAAGCCGAGCCACAAGCGGGTGCTCTTCGCCCAGTCCTACTGATAGAAGGGAGGCGCGCCATGACGACGCCGTGGAGCGACGAGAAGATCCAGGAGCGCATGAAGCTGAAGGTCGGCCTGGCCGAGATGCTCAAGGGCGGCTGCATCATGGACGTGACCAACGCCGAACAGGCCAAGATCGCCGAGGAGGCCGGCGCGGTCGCCGTGATGGCGCTGGAGCGCATCCCCGCCGACATCCGCAAGGACGGCGGCATCGCGCGGATGAGCCAGCCCAAGATGATCAAGGCGATCCAGGAGACGGTGTCGATACCGGTCATGGCCAAGTGCCGGATCGGGCACTTCGCGGAGGCGCAGATCCTCGAGGCGCTGGGCGTGGACTTCGTGGACGAGTCGGAGGTGCTGACGCCCGCCGACGAGAAGAACCACGTCGACAAGTGGCCGTTCAAGGTGCCCTTTGTATGCGGGTGCCGCGACCTGGGGGAGGCGCTCAGGCGGATCGGCGAGGGCGCGGCGATGATCCGGACCAAGGGGGAGGCCGGGAGCGGGAACATCGTCGAGGCCGTGCGGCACATGCGAGCGGTGCAGGAGGGGATCCGGCGGCTGACGGTGCTGCGGGAGGACGAGTTGATGGCGGAGGCGAAGGCGCTCGGCGCGCCGTACCACATAGTGCTGGAGACCGCCAAGCTGGGCAAGCTGCCGGTGCCGAACTTCGCGGCCGGGGGGGTGGCGACGCCTGCCGACGCATCGTTGATGATGCAGCTGGGGGCGGAGTCGGTGTTCGTGGGATCGGGGATCTTCAAGAGCAAGGATCCACAGCCGCGGGCCGAGGCCATCGTGCAGGCGGTGACGTATTATGACGATCCCCAGAAGCTGCTGGAGATCAGCATGGAGCTGGGGGAGGCCATGGAGGGGCTGGACGTGGCGAGTATGCCTGAAGGGGAGAAGATGGCTAGTCGGGGGTGGTAGCGCCACCCGCCGAGAAGTCTCGAGCGCCCGGCTCGGCTGCGGCCGGGGCGGGCGTTTTTTTGTGGGGTGTTTCGTGGGCGCCTCCACGTGGAGGAGTAGTCTTCAGGTTTGATCAGGTGAGGACGAGTTGAGCGAGCTTCCCATGGGTATTCTCGCCCTGCAGGGCGACTTCGAGCTGCACGAGCAGGCGCTGGACCGGCAGGGCGTGGCGCACGTGCGCGTGCGCCGGCCCGAGGAGCTTGAGCGGGTGCGGGGATTGATCATTCCCGGCGGGGAGAGCACGACGATGACGCGGCTGATCGACAAGGCGGGGTTGCGGCAGCCGATCCTGGATTTCGCGGCGGCGGGGAAGCCGATTCTCGGCACATGCGCGGGCCTGATCATGCTGGCGACGCGGATAGACGAAGAAGAGGGACGACACGGAGTGAAGCCGTTGGGGTTGCTGGATGTGCTGGTCAGGCGCAACGGCTACGGCCGGCAGATCGACTCGTTCGTGGGGGATGTGGAGATCGTGGCGACGGGGGAGAGGGTGTCGGGGGTGTTCATCCGGGCGCCGAAGATCCTGGGGGTCGGGGACGGAGTCGAGGTCGTTGTTACGCGGGACGGGGAGCCAGTAGGGGTGAGGGTTGGAAACGTGACCGGGTTGGCTTATCATCCGGAAGCGAACGGAGATCCGGCCAAACTGGCCGTGGCAATATATATCTGATCATTTATTCGCCGGGAGGTCGTATGCGACGAGTCGAGATCCTGGCACTCTTCGAGAAGATCACGGTCTGGAAGAAGAAGGGGCAGCGTGCACCGCACAAGCCACTGCTCGCCTTGCTGGCGTTGGCGGATATTCAACTCGGGCGCGAGCGGTTGCGGCCGTATGCCGATATCGACAAACCGCTCCGCAAATTGCTCCAGGAATTCGGACCAGCCCGCCAAAGCTACCATCCCGAATATCCATTCTGGCATCTGCAGAGTGATGGACTGTGGGAAGTGGGTAGTGATGAACCGATGCGTCCGCGAACAGGTAACACGGACCCGCCCAAGAGGGAATTACTACGTACTCATGCCCAAGGCGGCTTCACGGCCGAAGTGCATGCTGCGTTGAGACGCAACAGGACATTGCAGGTCGATGTCGTACAGCAACTGCTCGATGCGCATTTCGACGGACCAAAGCAAGGTGGCAACCACCCCACGGATATCAACAGGATCAACCGTCGTATGTTGCTGGCTCCGTCTTCTTCGCTAACCTTTGTTGGATCAAGAGGATACGGGAAGAGAGGAGCTGATGATGCCGTACTGACTTGACGGGGGGAGTCATATCAGTCCTTAAGTATCAGGGCGGACGAATAAACATGAGACACGGGGAGCCCGGCGGGCGGGGCCCCGCGGTGTGCCATGTGAAGCGGTTCGGATTGGGGGGTGGAACATGCGGTTGAATTGTCCATTCGCCATCGAAGCAAAAACATCCGCTCAGCCGATGAAGCTGTTGTAAGATAGATCTGTTGCCGCGACCGGGCCGCTTTCTCAACAGACTTGGAGCGCGAGTTGATCCGTTTTCTGCTGTCCTACACCGGGATGGATCTCAACACCGATCCTCAGGTCATGACCGTCACCGCCCCCCCCCCCCCCCCCCCC
>JAHIYU010000188.1 GCA_018814885.1 bacterium
CGAGGGCCTGCCGGCGCTGGTGGCGCGGGCGCGCGCCGCGACCGACCTGCCTTGTTACGTGGGTTTCGGGGTCTCCACCGCCGGGCAGGCCCGCACCGCCGCCGCCGTCGCCGACGGCGTGATCATCGGCAGCGCCCTGGTCGCGATCATCGACGGCGCGTCGTCTGCGGCCGACGCGCCCGCCCTGGTGGAAGACTTTCTCGGTGGCGTCTCGGCCGCCATGGAGGAATCGCCATGATCATCGTGATGAAAGAGAACGCGACCGTCGCCCAGATCGGCAAGGTGATCCGAGGCGTGGAGGACATGGGGCTGTTCGCGAGACCTTCGCGCGGCGAGAACCGCACCGTCATCGGCGTGGTGGGCGCAGCGGACGAGTCGCAGCTGGCGCCGCTCGGCCTGATGGACGGCGTGGAACAGATCTCGCCCTACTCGCGCGCCTTCAAGCTGGTCCATCGCGAGTTCCGCGCCGAGCCCACCGTGATCAGCCTGGGCGACTTCTCCATCGGCGGACCGGAGTTCGTGGTGATGGCCGGTCCCTGCGCGGTGGAGTCGGAAGCGCAGGTGCTGGAGACCGCGCGCGAGGTCGAGTCGGCCGGCGCGCGCGTGCTGCGCGGCGGCGCCTTCAAGCCGCGGACCTCGCCGTACAGCTTCAAGGGGCTGGGGGAGGAGGGCCTGCGCATCCTGCGCACCGCCGGCGAGCGCACGGGCCTGAAGGTCATCACCGAGGTCATGGCGCCGGAGCAGGTGCCGCTGGTGTGCCGCTACGCCGACATCCTGCAGATCGGCACGCGCAACATGCAGAACTACGCGCTGCTCGAAGCGGTGGGCAGGGTGCGGCAGCCGGTGATGCTCAAGCGCGGTATGATGTCCACCATCGAGGAGCTGCTGCTCGCGGCCGAGTACATCCTGGCCAACGGCAACAGCCAGGTCATCCTCTGCGAGCGCGGCATCCGCACCTTCGAGCGCGCCACGCGCAACACCTGCGACATCTCGGCCATCCCGGTCATCAAGGCCCAGAGCCACCTGCCGGTCGTCGTCGATCCCAGCCACGCGGCGGGCGTGCGCGCCTACGTGCCCGCCCTGTCGCGCGCCGCCCTGGCCGCCGGCGCCGACGGGATCATCGTCGAGGTGCACCCGCGCCCCGAGGAGGCCCTCTCCGACGGCGCCCAGAGTCTCACCCCCGACGGCTTCCGCGCGCTCATGGACGAATTGCGCGCCATCGCCGGCGCCGTGGGCCGCACCGTCGCCGCCTGTCGGGCGTGATGCGTATCGGCGTCATCATCCGCATCGGGCGCGGGCGCGACGACCGCGCGGGGAGGCACGCATGACAGACCTGGGCCTGACGCACATCGCCTTGCCGGTCACCGACCTGGACCGCAGCATCGACTTCTACGCCGTGTACGCCGGCATGGAGGTCGTGCACCGTCGCGCCGGCAGCCAGGGCGAGGTGGCCTGGATCAGCGACCGAACGCGCCCCTTCGTGGTCGTGCTCATCGAGCGGGCGTCGGTCGACGCCCCGCTGCTGGCGCCCGGCCACCTGGGCGTGGCCCTGTCCAGCCGGGCCGAGGTGGACCTGCGCTGCGACATCGCCCGCGAGGAGGGCGTGCTGGTCAAGGAGCCCGAGCAGGCCGGCCCGCCGGTCGGCTACCGGGCGGTGCTGCGCGATCCCGACGGCCACACGGTCGAGCTCACCTACGGGCAGCAGGTCGGCCTGACGGTGGCGGGGGAAGAGGAAGCATGAGGTTCCACCATATCGCCCTGCTGCTGGTGCTGCTCCTGGTCGCCGCCCAGCTGGGCTGGTACGCGCCGCGGCTGCCCGACCGGATCGCCGCCAGTTTCGGCGCCGACGGTGCCCCCAGCGGCTACGACACCAAGACCGAATTCCTGGCCTGGTACGCCCTGAGCCTCGCGCTGATCGCTGGTGTCTTCCTGGCGTTGCCGGGTCTGTTGTGCCGCCTCCCGCCCCGCTACGTGAACCTGCCCCACGCGGACCACTGGCTGGCGCCGGAGCGGCGGGGGCGCACGCTGGCCGAGCTCGGCGAGGCGCTGGGCTGGTTCGGCGTCTGCACGCTGCTGTTCGTGGCCTGGGCCTTCCATCTTTCCATCCTGGCGAATCTGCGCGAGCCGGTGAGGTTGGCGGCGGGGCCTTTCTGGGCGGGGCTGGCCCTCTACCTGTCCTATTTGGTCTGGTGGATGGTGCGTTTGATGAAGCGGTTCGGGCGGAGAGGGCGGTACTGACCCGCCCGCGGTCTCGAAAACGAGAAGTCCACTCCTCCAAGTGGAGGTGCTGGTTTCACAATCCATCAGGCAGACAGCCTGTACCCGCAGGTTCCACGCCGGCCCTCGACAGAACGGCGCAGACAGGCCGACCCGCTGTTGCCCGCCCGCCCCAACCGCGGTAAGCTGTGCAGCGATCCGCCGCCGAGTACGACACGAGCCGGGAGACGACATGCAACTGGGTGACTGGACCTTCCGCGTCTTCACCGACGGGAACTTCCGCCTGGACGGCGGCGCCATGTTCGGCGTCGTGCCGCGCGTCATGTGGGAGCGGCATCACGTGCCGGACGCCCAGAACCGCATCGCCATGACCCTGCGCTGTCTGCTGGCCGAGCACGGCGACCGCCGCGTGCTCGTCGATACGGGCATCGGCGACCGCTGGGAGACGAAGCACAGGGACATCTTCGCCATCGAGCGGGGACAGGGGCACCTGGTCGGCGAGCTGGCCGCTGCCGGCGTCTCGGCGGACGCGATCACCGATGTGGTGCTGACCCATCTGCATTTCGACCACTGCGGCGGCACCATCCGCGAGGTGGGCGGCAAGCTCGAGCCCATGTTCCAGAACGCCCGGCACTGGGTGCAGGAGAGGAACTGGCGCTGGGCGCACACGCCCACAGACCGCGACAAGGCGAGCTTCCGTCCCGACGACTTCCATCCCCTGGAGCAGGCCGGCCTGCTGGAACTGGTGGACGGCGCGCGGGAGATACTGCCCGGCGTGCGCGTCACTCCCGTGAGCGGGCATACCACCGGACAGCAGCTCGTGGAGTTCGATACCGGACAGGGCGCTGTCGTCTTCTGCGCCGACCTGATCCCGCTGGCCAGCCAGGTGCGCGTGCCCTGGATCATGGGCTACGACCTCAACCCGCTGCTGACCCTGGAGGAGAAGCGCCGCTTCCTCAGCCGCGCCGTCGAGTATGACTACCTGCTGGTCCTCGAGCACGACGCGGAGCGCGAATGCTGCCGCGTGGTCTTCGAGGAGGGCGACTTCAAGGCCGTCGGGCCGTTCACCCTGGCGGAACAGGCCGTGGCCGGGCACGCGGAGCGTGAATGACGTGGCCGGCGAGGGTAGGGTCCGCAGCGTACGGCGCCATCACCTGGAAAAACCCGCCTGGCTGAAGGCGCCCGGCAAGGGTGGCGACGCCTACCAGGAGGTGAAGTCGCTGCTGCGGACGGCGGGCCTGAACACCATCTGCGAGAGCGGCGACTGCCCCAACCGGGGCGAGTGCTTTGCCAACCGCACCGCCACGTTCATGATCATGGGCGACGTCTGTTCCCGGAAATGCACCTTCTGCAACGTCAAGACGGGACCGGCCGCGGCGCTCGAGCCCGGGGAACCCCGACGGGTGGCCGAGGCCGTGCGGCACCTGGGTTTGCGGTTCGCCGTGGTGACATCGGTCAACCGCGACGAACATCCCGACGGCGGGTCGGCCCACTTCGCCGCCACCATCCGCTGGATCCGGCGCCTGAACCCCGGTTGCGGCGTGGAAGTGCTCACCCCCGACTTCCTGGGCCGGCCCATGCAGCTGCACAAGGTGCTGGCGGCCGCGCCCGACGTCTTCGCCCACAACCTCGAGACGGTGCCGCGGCTGGATCCCGGGGTGCGCCCGCAGGCCGACCATCGCCGCTCGCTGTCGGTGCTGCGCGCGGCGCGCCAGTGGTCCGACGCCCGCCATCCGGCAGGCGGCGCGCGCATGAAGGTCAAGACGGGCCTGATGGTGGGCCTGGGCGAGACCGCGGACGAGGTGCTGGACGTGTTGCGGTCGTGCCGCGATCGAGGTGTCGACATCGTCACCATCGGTCAGTACCTTCAGCCGACGCCGCGCCACCACGAGGTGGTGCGCTTCTGCCGTCCCGAGGAATTCGAGGCCTTCGCCCGCGCCGGCCGCGAGATGGGCCTGCCGTGGGTGGAGTCGGGGCCGCTGGTCCGCTCGAGCTATCACGCAAGCGAACAGTCGGCCGTGGGAGAGGGGACGCGCGACTGATGGAAGCCGCCGCTGCCAGGGGGATGCGCCGCAGGATCTGGGCCGGCGTGGCCGCGTATGCGGCCATCATGCTGGCCGTCGCCCTGTCCCTGTCCCACCTCTACCGCGAATCCCGCGACAGCCTGGACGAGGCCCTGGGCGAGCGCCTGGCCGGCGTGGCGGTGACCGCCTCCTACCTGGTCGACGGCGACTCGCTCGCCGTCTGGAGCTACGACCCCCAGGAGTCGCTGGAATTCCTGTGGCTGCGTTCGCGGCTGGAACAGGTGCGCCGCGAGAACGACCTGTCCGAGCTCGTGCTCTGCGACGCCGACGGCTTCGTGCTGGTCTCGGCGGTGCGCCGCCTCGGCAAGGGCGACGTGAACGTCTACTGGGATCTGGATCCCGGGGCGGTGGCCTCGGCGCGGGAGGGTTTCTCCATGCCCAGCCGGCTCTACCGCGCCGGCGACGTCATGCAGAAGAGCGCCCACGCCCCGATCTGGAATTCGAGCGGCCAGGTCGCCGGCGTGATCACGGTCGAGGCCGAGGCGGAGTTCCTGGAGGCGTTGGCCGCCCTGCGCCGCGCCGCCTGGGCCACCGCCGTGCTGGTGCTGGTCTTCCTGGGCGCGATGGCGTTGCTGCTGTCGCGCCAGCAGAGATCGCTGGTCCGGGCCCGGTCGGAGATCATGCGGCAGGAGAACCTGGCCATGATGGGACGCATGACCGCCGGCATCGCCCACGAGATCCGCAACCCCCTGGGCATCATCCGGGGCGCCGGCGAGATCCAGGCCCAGCGGCTGCGCACGGCGGGCATCGATCTGCCCACGCTCGATTTCATCCCCGACGAGGTGGACCGTCTCGACCGCATCCTGACGCGCTATCTCACCTTCGGCAAGGGCGGCAACGGCTTCGATCTGGAGCCGCTGGACCTGGGCAAGCTGGTGCGCCGGTCGGTGCACATGGCCGACCAGGAACTGGCCGCCGCCGGCGTCGAACTGGCGGTGGAGACGCCCGACGAACCGCTGCTGGTGTCCGGCGACAATCCGAGCCTGCAGCAGGTGATGCTGAACCTGCTGCTCAACGCCCGCGACGCCATGCCGGCAGGAGGCCGGATCGTCGTGAGGCTCGAGCAGGACGGGGGCGCGGCCGTCCTGAGTATCCTGGACGAGGGGACGGGCCTGGGCGACCTGTCCGAGCGGGAGATCTTCGAACCTTTCCTGACCACCAAGGAGAAGGGCAGCGGCCTGGGCCTGGCGGTGGTGCGCCAGGTCGTGGAGGATCACCACGGCGCGATCAGCCTCCGCGGCCGCGACGACGGTCCCGGCACGGTGGCCGAGGTGCGCCTGCCGCTGCACGACAGGGACGATGGGAGGTAGCATGGCACGCATCCTGGTGGTGGACGACGAGCAGCGCAACACGCAGCTGCTGAGATTCCAGCTCGAGGGCGAGGGACACGAGGTCGTGGAGAAGGCCGACGGGACGTCGGCCCTGGCCGCGGTGAAGGATCAGGCCTTCGATCTCGTGCTGACCGACCTGCGCATGGAGCCGGTGGACGGCATGCAGGTCATCGACGGCGTCAAGCAGGACAATCCCGACACGCCGGTGATCATGCTCACCGCCTACGCCGACTACGAGACAGCCGTTGAGGCCATGCAGCGCGGCGCGGCCACCTACATCAAGAAGCCCTGGAAGACCGACGAGGTGAGGCTGGCCGTCGTGCGCGCCCTGGAGGGCGCCGCCCTGCGCCGCGAGAACCGCACCCTGCGCCAGGAGGTGCGCAAGCTCTCCGGCGCGCGCGCGTTGCTGGGCGACAGCGCGGCGATGCGGAGCCTGCGCGATCTGATCGACCGCGTGGCCCCCAGCGGGGCCACGGTGATGATCCGCGGCGAGAGTGGCGCGGGCAAGGAGGTCGCCGCGCGGGCCATCCACGACGCCGGCGCACGCGCGCAGGGGCCTTTCGTGGCCGTCAACTGCGCGGCCATCCCCGAGACCCTGCTCGAGTCGGAGCTCTTCGGCTACCGCAAGGGGGCCTTCACCGGCGCCGACAGCGACAAGGAAGGCCTGTTCGAGGCCGCCTCGGGCGGCACGCTGTTCCTGGACGAGATCGGCGAGGCGGGTACCGGCGTGCAGGCCAAGCTGCTGCGCGTGCTTGAGGAGCGCAAGATCAACCGCGTGGGCGATCCGCGCGAGCGGTCGGTGGACGTGCGCGTGCTGGCGGCGACCAACCGGCCCCTGGAGGACGCCATCGCCGAGGGCCGTTTCCGCGAGGACCTCTACTACCGGCTGATGGTCATCCCGGTGGACGTGCCGCCCCTGCGCGAGCGGCTGGACGACGTGGACCAGCTGGCGCGCCATTTCCTGCGCGGCTTCGGCCGCGACGAGGGGAAGCTGCCCCCCGCCGTCGCCGAACGCCTGCGCGGCTACGGCTGGCCCGGCAACGTGCGCGAGCTGCGCAACGTGGTCGAGCGGGCGCACA
>JAHIYU010000189.1 GCA_018814885.1 bacterium
CGCGCGCGCTGCGGCCCGGCGACCCTCCCCGCAACGCCGCCCTGCCCCGCGAAACGTGGCTGGACCTGCGCCCGCAGGTCGGCAAGTCCCTGTCGTCCCCGTCATCCCCGCGCGGCGGGACCCGGGACGCGCCCTGGTCGACCGACCGGCTGCTGGCCGACCCGACCCACATGAACGACGCCTTCTGCTCCCTGGCGGTCAGCCCCGCCACCGGCGACCTGTACGCCGTCTTCGAGGCCACGGATCTCGGCGGCACCGACCGCGACATCCACATCGCGCGCAGCCAGGACGACGGACAGACCTGGACCGTCTGGGAGATGCCGTCGTTCGCGCAGGACGAATACATGCCCGACATCGCCATCGACGGCGCCGGCTTCATACACGTGGTCTGGATCCGCGACGACGGCTACATCGTGCGCACACGCTCCGCCGACGCCGACGACCCCACCGCCTGGGCCTGGATCAAGGGCCTGTTCACCGACTCGATCAACGCCACGCCCAGCGTTGCGGTCAGCGGGGCGGGCGACTTCGCCACCCTGTACATCGCCGCCAGCTACCAGGAGATCAACTGGGACCTATACCAGTGGGAATGGACACTGATCTGGATGTGGTCCACCAACGCGGGCAACACAGTCAGCTTCGACTACCTGGTGCCGGACGGGTATCCGGATCTCTGGCCCGACGCGGCGCTGGACGGCGCCCTGGCCCACCTGATCAACGGCGAGGCGGACGTCTACGGCGGACCCACCCGCATCCTGATCGCCAGCGACGCCGTGAGCGGCGGCTTCACGGACATCACGGACCTGTCGAGCTGGACCGCCAACAGCTGCGGCTTCCCGCGCGTGGCCTGCGCCGCGGGCGAGGTCTTCGCCGTCTTCCAGCACGACTTCGACGACGGGCTCGGCAACATCGACGGCGACATCATCTACGCCTTCTCCTGGGACGCGGGCGCCACCCTGTACGGCCCCTACGAGATGGTCGCCGACGCGTACGAGAGCGTCGGCCCGGCCGTCTACACGCGCGACGGCATCGTGGGCTGCCTATGGCTCGACGCGCCTCCGGGCGGCGACGAGTTCGACGTGGCGGCCCGTCAGGGCGGCGGACACGGCCATCCCGACAACTTCGGCGACATCGAGATCGTCACCGACCAGAACCTGGCCGAGCCCCAGTACCGCTACCTCGACGGCGCGGCCGGCGCGAACCTGCTGCACGCCGGCTGGATCGACCGCCGCGACACCCCGACGGAGGGCCACAACGTCTATACCTGCGAGCGATCCACCCATCCGGACCTCTCGCCGTTCGCGCCCGCGGGCTGGAACGCGCCCCTGGTCGGCAACATGTTCGCCGGCGAACGCAGCACGGGCTACCTGGCCGCCGGCCGGCGCGCGTTCATCAGCTTCGCGTTCATCAACAACGGCCTGGCTGACATCGCCGCCGACTTCCGCATCGAGCTGCGGGTGGATGGATCGGCCGCGGCCGCCTGGGAGCTGACGGGCGGCCTGCCCGTATCGACCTACGTCGTCGTCGAGGACCATCAGCTCATCCTCGACGCCGGCCCGCACCAGATCGCCTTCGCGGTGGACACGCTGGACGACGTGGCCGAGTCGGACGAGTCGGACAACGTCACCGCCGAGACCTGGACCTGGCTTGCGGGCGATCCGGTCCTGCGCGTCGAACCCGACCACGTCATGCATCAGTTCGCGGCGCCGCCTGGCCGCGTCTCACTGGACCGCCTGGCCGCCGACCCGCCGACCCGGCGCGTCAGCCACGTCGAGGTCCTCGGCGAGACCCTGCGCGCGGCTCTCGCCAAGGCCGCGCCGGACGGCACCTTGACCGTGATAATCGAACCGGTCCTGCGCGTGGACGCCCGCGCCCTGGACGCGGCCCTCGGCGACATCGACCGCGGCCGGCGCCGCGAGACAACCGTCGCCGCCCTGCGCGCCACCCTGGAGCGCGCCGGCGCCGAACTCGCGCCGGTCTTCACCGAACTCGCCGCCGCCGGCCTGCTGGAGCGGACGGACGCCCTGTGGCTGGCTGGTTCCTACGCGGCCAACGCGAAACCCGCGGGCGTCCACGCGCTGGCCGCCGCGCCCGCGGTCGGCCGCATCTGGCTCGACGACCGCACCAGCCGTACCTACGGCGCGGCGGCGGCATCGTCGCCGCGGGACGGAGGGAAGGCCCTGGCCTGGCACCTCCCGCGCATCGGCGCGGACCAGGCGTGGGCCCAGGGCTTCGACGGTACGGGCGTCCTCGTGGGCCACGTCGATACGGGCGTGTCCTACGATCACCCGGACCTGGCCGATCGCATGTGGGACGGCGGCGGCGCCTGGCCCCACCACGGCTACGACGCGGTCGACGACGACGACGATCCCTACGAAGGCGACACGAGCATCCACCACGGCACCCACACCGCCGGACTGATCGCCGGCGACGGCAGCGGCGGCACCGCCACCGGCGCCGCCCCCGGCGCCACGCTGATGGCCCTGCGGGCTGTACCCGGTTACTACAGCGACATGGTCGAGGCCATGCAGTTCGGCCTGGACAACGGACCGGTCGACGTGTTCAGCATGAGCGCCGGCTGGGACGACCCGGCCGGCGACCTCAAGGAGGCCAACCGGGCCAACGCGGACATCCTGCTGGCCATGGGCGTCGCCTGGATCACCGCCGCCGGCAACGGCGACAACACAGGCGGGCACTTTCCCCTGCCCCAGGACATCGGCACGCCCGCCGACTGCCCCGACCCCTGGTTCGGCGCGGCTGGCCATTCGGCCGTGATCGCCGTGGGCGCGACCACGAACGCCGATGCGGTCTGGCCCAGCTCCAGCCTCGGCCCCACGGTCTGGGCCATCGCCGGCACCGGCTACGACGACTACCCCTATCCGCCCGGCCTGATGAAGCCGGACATCGCCGCGCCCGGCGTCGACATCACCTCCACCCTGTCCAGCAGCGGTTACGTCGCCTACTCGGGCACCAGCATGTCCTGCCCCCTGGTCGCGGGCGCGGCGGCGATCCTGCTGCAGGCGACGCCGGGCGCGACGCCGACCCTGCTGGCCGAGGCCCTCGAGACGTCGGCGACCGACATCGGCGCCCCCGGCCGCGACAACGCCGCCGGCGCCGGCCTGCTGAACATTCCCGCGGCGCTGGAAGCCATGCCGCTGCTGGGCGTCGAGACCTTCACCGTCTACAACGACGGGGTGCTGCCCCTTTCTCTGGCGGACGTGACCTGGCAGGCGGGCTGGCTGGACGTGACGCCCTTGACCGGGCGGGTGAACCCGGGCGACGCCCTGGTCTGCCGGGCCACCTTCGATCCGGCGGGTCTGCCGACCGGACTGTACTACGACGACATCGTGCTGGAATCGGACGATCCCGCCGGGCCGCATACGGTGCGGGCCAAGCTGATCATCGGGGACGTGACCGGCGCGGACGACCCGCCGCCGACGGTCCTCTCGGCGACCGCCCTGCAGAACCACCCCAACCCCTTCAACCCGCGCACGACCTTGCGCTTCAACCTGGTGCGGTCGGACCGGGTCGAGCTGGCGGTGTACGATCTGGAGGGGCGGCGACTGAGGACGCTGGTCGCCGGCGAGCTGACGGCCGGACGTCACGAGGTGGTTTGGGACGGCGACGACGACCGGGGCCGCGCCATGTCCAGCGGGCTCTACTTCGCGCGTGTTGTGATGTCGGACGGCAGAAGCGCCAGCCGGAAGCTGACCCTTGTTCGGTGACGGTGAGTGTCGATCAGTTCCATCATGTGCACGACACGGCGAAGGCGCGCCGGTGCGGGGCGCCGGCCGCCAATTTCATCAGAAGACGCGCCGGGAGAGGAAGGTCCAGCCGCCCCGGCGCACCTGGACCGAGGGGATCGTCTGCTCGCCCAGCGAGCGGCCGAGCGGGTCGACCAGATCCACGCGGAGGTCGTAGACGCCCGGTGGCAGGGTGAGGCGGGCCATGGCGATGCCGTGCGGCAGGGTCAACCAGCCGCGCGTGTCGGCGCGTTCGGTGGCGGCGCCCAGCAGGTTGGCCAGCAGGCCGGCGACCTTGCTCTTGTCGTCCACCTTCTCCTTGGCCACGAACTTGGCCAGGGCGCGGGCGATGGTCTTGAGCAGGATCCCGTCCAGGTCGGCCGCGAAGCGCAGGCGGGCGCGGCCGGCCACGTCCTCGACCAGCACGGTGCGGGTCTGTCCGCCCACGGTGCCGCTGCTCACGCGGGCGCCGGCCACCCGGGGCGGATCGTCCCGCAGCTCGGGCACCGCGATGCGCAGCCAGTAGGCGATCTCGACGTTTCGCCCGGCCCAGCCGTGCCGATAGCGGCTATGCAGGGTCAGTGACCAGGCATCGTAGTCGTCGTCGAAGTCGTCGCTCTTGAAGATGGGCAGATCCAGTTCCCGGGATTCCCGGTGGGGGGCGTACCCCAGCTCCATGAAGAGCACCACCTCCCCCGCGTCTTCCGGCGGTGCGTAGGTCTCCGGCAACAGGCCGGGCAGGCGGTCGCGCAACTCGTCCAGCTCGGCGCGGAATCCCAGCCTGGTGCCGGTGCGCAGCAGATCCGCGCCCAGCCAGGGCGGCGTCTCCGACGCCAGGTCGCCGGTGGCGGCGGCGTAGGCCAAGGCGGCGTGGCGGTAGGCCAGGAACGCCTCGTTGGTCTCCCCTCCCCATTCGTGGAGCATGCCGCGCAGGTAGTGCAGGAAGGCGTTGTTGTCCAGGGCCGGGTCGTGCTCGCCCCCCTCGCCCGCGGCGGCGGCCGTCTCCATCCATTCGCGCAGCCGGATCTCGGCCTTGCGCGCCTCCACCAGGACCTCGCCGCGCTCGCCCAGGTAGACGTAGTTCAGGGCCCGATAGTAGGGCACCAGGACCATCTCGTAGGGCTTGGCCCGGTAGTCGATGGCGCCGTCGCTGGTGATCAGGGAGATGGCCGCCTGGCTGATGCTGCGCGTGTAGAGGTCCGCGGCCAGCAGCTCGGCCTCCTCGAAGACCTCGTTGGACTCGCGCCAGCGGTCGGCGTAATGCAGGACGAGTCCGCGCTCCAGCAGGTTGAGCAGACGATCGTGTCCCTTGGCGCCGTCGTCGATGACCTTCAGGGCCGCATCGTAGTCGCCGTCGGTCAGATCGCTGCGCAGCATACGGTTGCGCTCGACGTAGGTGGAGCACCCCGACAGCATCGTTCCCGCCAGCAGCAGGGCCAGGGAGATGGCCGCGGCGGACGCCGCGGCCCCTCTGCGCATGCGCGGCGGCTCGATCACGGACGATAACCGTCGCGGCTGACGTACTTCTTGATCTTCTTGAAGCCCGCCCAGGCCTTGGTGTTGTCCTGGAGGTCGATCAGGTAGACGTCCACCTGGTAGAACTTGACCTCGTCGCCCTCCTCGCGATCGATGATCGTGTTGATCTCGCCGAGCATGATGTAGTCGGCGCCCAGCTCGCGGCCCCACTGCTTCATGGACTCCTGCGAGGCGTACTGCTGCTGGTCGGCCCGCTCGTCGCGCAGCTGCTCGCGCTGCTCCGCGGTGGCGACCATGCGCACGCGCCCGGAATTGATGAAGGCGCGCTCCACGTCGGCCATGAAGGGGTTGACGGGGATGTGCTCGGACGACTTGTTGGCGATGTTGCCCACGATCACCGCGGGCTTCTTGCCGTGGGCCAGCAGGTGGTTCTCGACCCAGGGGCTCGTGGTCGCCTGGGCGATGAGCTCCTCGGCCACCAGCCGGCTGTCGGCGTCGTTCCAGCGGCCGGAGAGGTCGATTGTAGTGTCGGTGCCGACGCGGGTGACGGTCTTGCCGCCACCGCAGCCGCCGAGCAGCGCCAGGGCGGCGATCAGCGTCAACAGGGTCGCCAGGGTCGTTGGCCGATTGTTTCGCACGGTAGCCTCCTTCGTTCAACCGTCAATCTTGGGGGGCCTTTCGCGCCGTCCCCTCTTACGGACATCGCATTTTCAGGATGCCCTCTTTTTGGGTCGAAAACCGGGTCGGTTCGGGCACGACGGGTCGATGCTACAAGATACGGGCCAGAATCGGGATGATAAGCTGTTGCGGTGCGCTCCCGTCGCGTGGAGTATAACGGTGGCCGGGCCACAAACCAACGGAGAATGGGGCGATGAGCGATCACGGTCTTTTCCTGCTGACGAACGCCGAACCGCTGGTGACCCTGGACGGCGAACGGCGCATCCTGGACAGCGGCTGGGTGGCGTCCCGTGAGGGTCTGATCACGGCGGTGGGCGCCGGCGACCCGCCCGGGGAGATCGACGGCGCGCCGCTGGCCGCTTACGAACGGCTCGACGCACGCGGCTGCGTCGTACTGCCCGGCCTGGTCAACACCCACCACCACCTCTACCAGACGCGGACGCGGGCCTGGCCCGGCACGGTGGACGCCGAGCTCTTCGCCTGGCTGCGCACGCTTTATCCCGTCTGGGCGCAGCTCACCGACGAGGACTTCCACGCGGCGGCGCTGGTCGGGTGTCGCGAGCTGCTCGGCAGCGGCTGCACGACCACCACCGACCACCAGTACCTCTTTCCCCGGGGCGCCTCGCCCGAGCTGATCGACATCACCATCGACGCCGCCCGCGAGGCCGGCATCCGCTTCCACCCCACCCGCGGCAGCATGTCGCGTTCGCAGAAGGACGGGGGCCTGCCCCCGGACTCCGTGGTGCAGGATCCCGAGACCATCCTCGCCGACAGCGAGCGGCTGATCGCGAAATACCACGATCCCGCGCCGGGCGCCATGGTGCGCATCGCGCTCGCGCCCTGCTCGCCGTTCTCGATCACCCCCGAATTGATGATCGCCACGGCGGAGCTCGCCCGCGCGCACGGCGTACGCCTGCATACGCATCTCTCCGAGACGCGCGACGAGGACGCCTACTGCCGCGAGGTCTACGGCATGCGGCCGGTGGACCTGCTGGAGGATACCGGCTGGCTGGCCGACGACGTCTGGCTGGCCCACGGCATCTGGTTCGACGAGGAGGAGGTCGCGAGGCTCGGGTGCGCCGGCGTGGCGATCGCCCACTGTCCGACGTCCAACATGCGGCTGGGTTCGGGGATCTGCCGGGTGCGCGAGCTGCGCGCCGCCGGCTGTCCGGTGGGACTGGCCGTGGACGGCTCGGCCAGCAACGACTCCTCCGACCTGCTGGCCGAGTTGCGGCAGTGCCTGCTGCTGCACCGCGTGCTCGGCGGCGCGTCGGCCATGACGGTCGGCGAGGTGCTGGAGATGGCGACCCTGGGCGGGGCGGCCTGCCTGGGCCGCGACGACATCGGCGCGCTCGAGCCCGGCCGCGCCTGCGATCTGGCGCTCTTCGACCTGGACGACCCGACCTACGACCGGGTCGGCGACCGGGTGGCGGCCCTGCTGCTCTGCCGGCCGACGCGCGCAAGGTCGGTGGTGGTGGGCGGTCGGATCATCGCGCTCTGATGACGTCATTCCCGCCGGGGAGAGCGGCTCCGGCGTTCCCTTGCCCATTCCTCCCTGAGCATGGCGAAGGACACGTCGTCCACCCACTCGCCCCGTTGCCAGTGGCTCTTGCGGAAATGACCCTCCTGACGCAGGCCGAGACGGTTCATCACGGCGATGGCGGGCAGGTTGCGCGGATCGGTACGGGCTGCCACACGATGCGCGCCCAGCTCTGCGAAGAGGTAATCGATCACGAGCTGGATGGCGGCGGTGGCGTAGCCGCGTCGGCGATGATCCGGGTGCAGCGCGATGCCCAGCTCCGGGCTGCGGTGCTGCTGGTCGGCGAAGCGGATGCCGCAATCGCCCACCATCTCGCCGTCCTCGCGTCGGCAGATGATGAACTGGAACCAGGTCCCGGGGGTGCCCGGCTCCAGCCCGGCCTGCGCCCCGGCGAGTTCGTGCGCCTCGTCGACGGAGGCGGGCAACCAGTCCTGGTAGCGGGAGACTTCGGGCAGCGAGCGGTACGCGTAGAGCGCCTCGGCGTCCTCGGGGCGCATGCGCCGCAGGACGATCGTTCTCGCCTCGAGCTCCAGTTCGGTCATGACATCGCTCCTTGTCGGTTTCCGGATGTCTCTGCTACGGATCGCCGCGCCGGCGGGTTGCGCCGGCGGCGCGGATGTCGAGCCGGTCGCGCGCCTGGTCCAGCAGGGCATCGCTCTCGGCCAGGAAGACGTCCGCCAGCGGGCCGAGCCAGTCCTTGACCCGCGCGAAGTCGGCCAGGAAGGCGGCGCGGTCGCCGCTCTCGTAGATGTCCAGCATCCTGGCGAACAGGCGGTGATAACGGCGCGCCAGGTCCCGTCCCACCTCCGACCCGAAGATGATGTCAGCGTAGAGGTCCGGTGCCTGGGCGAAGAGGCGGCCGATCATGCCCAGTTCCAGGCGGTAGATGGGCGAGCTGAGCGCGAGCACCTCGTCCAGATCGGTCTGTTCCTCCATCAGGTGCAGGCCGTAGACGAAGGTGGCGAAGTGGCGCTGGGCCTGGATCGCGCCCATGAGGCGATCGTGGACCGCCGGCTCGACGGTGACCGGAAACGCGCCCCAGATGCGCAGCTGGTCCAGCAGCCAGCTGCAGGCGGCGGCGTCGCGGCCCGGGCAGTGGGCGAAGACCTGCTTGGCCAGCGAGGGCGCCGAGTGGCCGAACATGGGATGCAGTCCCACGACCGGTCCGTCGTGGATCTCGAGCATGCGCGCCAGGGGCGCGACCTTGACGCTGGTGATGTCGGCCAGCACCGCCCCGGCGGGCAGGCGCCCGCGCAGGTCGTCGAGCACGTCGAGGGTGACGGCGATGGGAACGCCGACCAGCACCAGCCCCGCGCCGTCGAGCAGCTCGTCGGCGCGGCTCCAGTCGTCTCGGTCCAGGATGCGCACCGGGTGGCCGGAGGCCGTGAAATGACGGGCGAAGAGACGTCCCATCCCGCCCGCGCCCCCGACCAGCACGACGGGCCAGGCTTCGGGTGCGGCGCGGCGATAGCCGTGCTCTCCCTCCGCGCGGTACGAGTCGCGCATGATGCGGCGCAGGATATCCTCGATCAGTTCCGGATGGACACCGCGCTCGGCGGCCTCCCGCCGGCGCGCGCGCAGCATGACCTCCTCGCGGTCGGGCGCGTAGACGGGCAAGCCCCGTGCCGTCTTGAGAGCCGCGATGCGGGTCACCACCTCGCGGCGCCGGGCGAGCAGGTCGATCAGCTCTCGATCGGCGCGGTCGATCTCGTCGCGCAGCAGGTCGAGTTCCCGGTCGGACTTGCCGTTGTTCTCCACGCCGGTCTCCTTGATCTTGTCATTCGCTGCCGGGACTGTATCATGTCGCAGACGTTCCACAGCCGCATTTCCGAGGACAGCATGAGTGTTACATACGAAAGCGCAGCCCGCCCCGAGGCGCCAGCCGGCCCGCAGCTCCTGTCGGTGCTGGACCGCTGGCTGACCCTCTGGATCTTCCTCGCCATGGCGAGCGGGGTGACGATCGGCTGGGCTTGGCCCGGCTTCGGCGCCTGGCTCGGCCGGTTCGACTCCGGCACCACCTCGGTGCCCATCGCCGTGGGCCTGATCCTGATGATGTACCCGCCCCTGGCAAAGGTGCGCTACGAGCGTCTGGGCCTGGCGTTCCGCGACGTCAGGATCCTGGCGATCTCGCTCGTGCAGAACTGGCTGGTCGGGCCGGTCTTCATGTTCGTGCTGGCGGTCGTGTTCCTGCCGGACCGGCCCGAGTACATGACCGGTCTGATCCTCATCGGTCTCGCCCGCTGCATCGCCATGGTCATCGTGTGGAACGACCTGGCGCGCGGCGACGCCGAATACTGCGCCGCGCTGGTGGCCTTCAACTCCATCTTCCAGATCCTGTTCTTTCCCGTCTACGCCTGGTTCTTCCTGGGCGTGCTGCCGCCCCTGCTCGGCCTGGAAAGCGTGCAGGTGTCGATCACCATCGGTCGGATCGCGCGCAGCGTGCTGATCTACCTGGGCATCCCCTTCGCCGCCGGATTCCTGACGCGCACGATCCTGCGGTCCCTCAAGGGCGATGTCTGGTACCGGACGGTGTTCGCGCCGCGCATCTCGCCGCTGACGTTGATCGCGCTGCTGTTCACCATCGTGGTGATGTTCTCGCTCAAGGGCGACAAGATCGTCGAGCTGCCCCTGGACGTGCTGCGCGTGGCCCTGCCCCTGCTGGTCTACTTCCTGGCCATGTTCTTCGTCTCCTTCGCCATGAGCCGGCGTGCCGGCGCCGCGTACGACAAGTCGGCCGCGCTGAGCTTCACCGCCGCCAGCAACAACTTCGAGCTGGCCATCGCGGTGGCCGTCTCGACCTTCGGCATCCATCACGGCGCCGCCTTCGCCGCGGTGATCGGCCCACTGGTCGAGGTGCCTGTCCTGATCGCCCTGGTCGGCGTGGCGCTGCGCTTCCGCGACCGGCTGTCCTGGAGCAGGTGACGTGAGCCACGGAAGCCCGCACGAGGACTGGCGCGCGGGAGCGCGGACGCTGCGCGAGCGGGCGCCGCGTACGCTGCTCTTCCTGTGCGTCGCCAACTCCGCGCGCAGCCAGATGGCCGAAGGCCTGGCCCGCGCGCTGGCCCCCGAGGGCGTGACCGTCGCCTCGGCCGGATCGCGGCCGACGAGCGTGCGACCCGAAGCGGTCGCCGTGATGGCCGAGATCGACATCGATATCTCCGGGCACCGGTCGACCGACGTCGCCGACGTGGCTCCCGACGGCGTCGACGCGGTCGTCACCCTCTGCGCCGACGAGGTCTGCCCTGCTTTCCTGGGCGACGCCCTGCGCATCCACTGGGGACTGCCCGATCCCGCCGCGGTCCAGGGCGACGCCGGGACGAGGCTGGACGCCTTCCGCGCGACCCGCGACGAGCTGCACCGGCGGCTCGCGGTCGTCTTCCCCGGCTGAACCGCCGGCGGACGGTATGGACGGTCCCCTGAAAACGTGATATCATCCCAGCGCCCCGCCGGTGCCCTACCTCCCCCATTTTTATCCTCATAGGAGGGAGATCATGGACTCTTGTCATCGTCGCACGTTCTCTGCCTCGCTTCTGGTCATCCTGCTGGCGGCCGCGCACGTCTCGGCGTACGAGATCCTGCTGGACATCGACACGGACTTCGACCCGACCACCATCGACGATCTCACCTACGAGACCAGCGCCCTGGTCAAGCTGATCCTCGCCCCCTCGACGCCGGGCGAGCTGATCGGCCGCGTCGAGTTCGGCCTCGGCGGGTCGTGCCTCGAATGCGACCTGGTCCACGAGTACGGCTCGGCGCACGACCTGGTCGACTCCGGCGAGCAGTTGTGGGTGCAGGCCAGCGCCTTCGCCAGCGGCTGGGACTATGCGCTCAGCCTGGGCTGCCCCGACGATCCCGGCTACCATCTCCATCTGTGGTTCGAGCCGCTCGGGGGCGGCACGATCAGCGTGAACCAGGCGTTCTTCCTGGCCGAGTTCAACGCCTGGGTGGCGAATCCGGTGCCGCCGGGATGCCGGCAGCCCGCCAGCAACCTGGCGGCCATGCCGCAGCAGGGCGCGTATTGGAACTATATCCAGCTGGGCGGTCCCGCGGTGGCCGGCGAGACCCGCGATTGGGGCGAGATCAAGTCGCTGTACAGGTGACAGGAATTCTGCTTGGCTATATGGCCATAATGTCATATTATCGGCGTCGAGGTGGAACATGCGCGACCGCGACGCCATCCGGCGCCAGGCCGGCGTCCTGAAGGCCCTGTCCAACGAATCACGGTTGCTGATCGTCCATCGCCTGGGCGAGGGCGACTGCACCGCCGGCGAGTTGACCGAACTCGTGGGCTCCGACCAGTCCACCGTGTCGAAGCACCTGGCGGTGCTGCGCCTGCACGGCATCGTGTCCGACCGCCGCGACGGCAACCGCGTCGTCTACTCCCTGCGCACGCCCTGCGTGCTGGACTTCTTCGCCTGCACCGGCCGCGTCATCCGGGAGCTGAAGGCATGACGTCCCGCGCGCAGGCCGGAGCGGCCGCCTGGATCGTCGCGATATTCCTCGCCTGCTATTTCCTGCCCGTGGGCGCCTTACGCTTCGACGGCGCCCTGCTCGAGGCCTTCCACCTGGTCCGCTGGTATGCGCGCGAGCACGTGCTGCTGTGCCTGGTGCCGGCCTTCGCCATCGCCGGCGCCATCGCCGCCTTCGTGCGACAGGGCGCGGTGATGCGGTACCTGGGGCCCACGGCCCCCAAGCCCCTGGCCTACGGCGTGGCCTCGATCTCCGGTTCGGTGCTGGCGGTCTGCTCCTGCACCGTGCTGCCGCTGTTCGCCGGCATCTCGCGCCTGGGCGCCGGGCTGGGGCCGGCCACGGCCTTTCTCTACGCCGGCCCGGCGGTGAACGTGCTGGCCATCATCCTCACCGCCCGCGTCCTCGGGCTGGAGATGGGCATCGCCCGCGCCGTCGGGGCGGTCGTGTTCAGCATCGTGATCGGCCTGTCCATGAGCCGGATCTTTAGCCGCGAAGAGGAGCGGCGGATCACCGCCCCCGAAACTCCGGCAGCCGATGCGCGGTCCTCCCCGGGCGAAGACGCCTTGTTCTTCGCCTCGCTGATCGCGGTGCTGGTCTTCGCCAACTGGAGCGCGCCGGGCCATGCCTCCTCTTTCTGGGGAACGATCCACGGCGTGAAGTGGGAACTGACCGGCGCTGCCCTGGTCGGCGTGGTGATCCTGGCGCGTCACCGCCGTAACGAGCTCGGCGACTGGGCGGGTGAGAGCTGGGGCTTCGCGCGACAGATCCTGCCCCTGTTGCTGGCGGGCGTGCTGGTGGCGGGGCTGCTGCTGGGCCGGCCCGGGCACGAGGGCTTGATACCGTCGGGCTGGGTGTCCCGCATGGTGGGCGGCAACGTGCTGGGCGCCAACCTCTTCGCCTCTGTCGCCGGCGCCCTGATGTACTTCGCCACCCTGACCGAGGTGCCCATCCTCGAGGGGTTGCTCGGCGCGGGCATGGGCAAGGGCCCGGCCCTGGCGCTGCTGCTGGCCGGCCCCGCACTCTCGCTGCCCAACATGCTGGTGATCCGCAGCGTCCTGGGCACGACCAAGACGTTGACCTTCGTATCGCTGGTGGTCGCGATGGCGACGCTAAGCGGTCTGATCTACGGCTCGATCTGACGGGAGGACCATGAAGAGCATCAAGATACTGGGCACCGGCTGCGACAAGTGCGAGACGCTGGCCGCGCGCGCCCGCGAGGCCGCCGAGAATCTCGGCCAGGACTTCGAGATCGAGAAGGTCTCGAAGGTCGCCGAGATCATGGCCTACGGCGTGATGCTGACGCCCGCCCTGGTGGTCGACGGCGAGGTCAAGGCCGTGGGCAAGGTGCCGTCGGTGGCCGAGATCATGGGGATGCTGACATGAAGAAGAGCACGAGAATCGCCGTGGTGCTGCTGGTCGTGACCGCCGCCGTGGCCGTCGTCGCGGTCAAGGACGGCCGGCGCGCAGACGAACCCGCAGCGTCCGCCGGCGCCGACGCCATCCCCCGTCTGGTGGACCTGGGCTCCGACAAGTGCACCCAGTGCAAGATGATGGCGCCCATCCTGGACGACCTGCGCGAAGAGTACGCCGGCCGCCTGGACGTGGTCTTCATCGACGTCTACAAGACCGAGGGCGCCGCGAAAAGGTACGGCGTGAGCGTGATCCCGACCCAGATCTTCTATGCGGTCGACGGCGCGGAGCTCTACCGTCACGTGGGCTTCTATTCCGGCCAGGAGATCCTCGCCAAGTGGCGGGAGCTCGGGGTGGAGTTCTAGTGGAAACCCTTCTGACATCCCTGGCGGCGGCCGCGGGCGGCAGCATGGTCATCGCCTTCGCGGCCGCCGCCGTCTGGGGCGTCCTGAGCATCGTGCTGAGTCCCTGCCATCTGGCCAGCCTGCCGCTGGTGGTCGCCTACGTGGGCGACGGGAGCACCGGGGACCGGCGCGCCGCGCTGCTGTCGACCACGCTGGCCGCCGGCATCCTGCTCTCGATCGCCGTGGTCGGCGCGGTCACGGCCCTGGCCGGCCGGATGCTGGGCGACGTGGGCGTCTGGGGCAATCGCGCCGTGGCGGCGATCTTCCTGGCCATCGGCCTGCACCTGCTCGGCGTGCTGCCGCTGCCCCTGCCGTCCGCCGGCGCACGGGCCGGCGGGCGACGCGGCTTCACCGGCGCGCTGGTGCTGGGCCTCGTCTTCGGCGTGGCACTGGGGCCCTGCACCTTCGCGTTCCTGGCGCCGGTGCTGGGCGCGGGTTTCCGCGAAGCGACAACCTCCCCCCTGCGCGGCGCCCTGCTGCTGCTGGCCTTCGGCCTGGGGCATTGCGGCATCATCGCCCTGGTGGGCGCCAGCGCCGCCCGCGCCCAGCGCTGGCTCGACTGGCACGCGCAGTCCGGCGGCGCCCTCTGGCTGCGGCGCGCCTGCGGGGTTCTGATCATGGTCGCGGGCTTCTGGTTGCTCTGATATTCTCGACCGCGCGGGATTCCCGCCGGCGGACATGTTCGAGGTGATGTGGATATGAAGATTATGATCGTGATCGTGGGATTGATCGCTGCCGTGTCCGCTACGGGTACATCCCGGGCTGGCGAAGATTCATTCAATAGACTCCGCCAAATCGCGACCCTGCCCATGGCCCAACGCCAGGCGGCCGTGGACCAGTTCCTCACCAGGATTCCGGAGAACCCGTTCTGCAAGCTCGGCTGCGACTCCCTGTGCATCGTCTACCGCGGTCCCGGCCGGGACATCCGCCTGGCGGGAGACACCACGGATTGGCAGCCCTTGCCCTTGATGCAGCACCTGCCGGGCACAGACCTGTGGTATCACCTCTTCGCCAACGCCCCGCAAGGCGCCCGCCTCGACTACAAGTTCGTCTGCGACGGCGTCTGGAAACTCGATACCCGCAACCCACTGACCTGCATGAGCGGCTTCGGGCCCAACTCGGAGATGCGGCTGCATGGCTACCGCCCGCCTCCCTTCGTGGACCACTCGGATCTTCCCCCCTGCCGCCTGGACACGCTGACCGTGCCGACGCCCCAGCTTGGTGGTCAGCGCACCGTGGTCGTCGTGAGGCCCGCCGCTCCCGATGATGCGAACCGTCCCTACCTGCTCGTGCATGATGGCCTGGAATATCTGACGCTCGCCGACCTGGCCGAAGCGATCTCCTGGTTCCAGGAATTCCGCGCCGACATCACGCTGCCCATCTGCGTGTGCGTCCCCCCCGGCCGCCGCACCGAGGAGTACGCCACCGACCTCCAGGACGACTTCGGCCGCTTCATCGCCGATACTCTGATGCCTCTGATCGAAGCGCGTTACGGCGAACGCGGTCCCTGGGGTTCGATGGGCGCCAGCTACGGCGGCAACATCTCGCTGTACCTGGCGCGACGTTACCCCGAGAGGTTCGACCGCGTCGCGGTCATGAGTCCCTCGGTGGCCCCCGCCCAGCACCACGGCATCGCGGCCCTCGACCCGACCTCGCTCAAGCTGTACGTGAACTGGGGAACCTACGACATCCAGCGCCTCGTCCCCGGCTGTGAAAGCTTCGTTCACATGCTCGAGGACAAGGGCTTCGAACACCTGGTCGAGGTCAAGCCCCAAGGGCATTCGTGGGGCTTCTGGCGCGACTCCCTGAGTCCCGCCTTCCGCTACCTCTACGCCGCGTCTCCCTGAAAAGACCTTCAAGGTGCGGCCGACGCGGGTAGCGCGGGCCGCACCTTGAAGGTCTCCTCGCGACGCACGTGCACGGTGCCCGGCTTGGCCCCCCGCGGTTTCGATACGTAGCGGGCGCGCGTCCCCGTCACGGCGACCTGGCGCGAGCCGCGGGCCTTGCTGTGCCAGGCGGCGACCGCCGCGGCGGCCTTGACCGTCGCCCGGTCGGGCTCCTCGCCGGCGGGGACCCGCAGCACCACGTGGCTGCCGGACAGGCCCTTGACGTGGAACCACCAGTCGTCGGGCCGGGCGATCTTCAGGGAGAGACGGTCGTTGTCGGCTTCGGTGCGGCCGGCGAGCACGATCCACCCGCCGGGTAGTTCGTAGCGCCAGAGCCTGGGCTCGGGGGGACGCCGGCCGTCCCCGGTGTCGCCCGGCGATCCCATCAGTCCACGTACCCCAGTGAGCGCAGGCGTTCGATCCGCGCCTCGTCGAGCGCCTGATCCTCGGCCAGATCCTCGTCGCTCGCCACGGGCGAGAACCCGAGGATGCGCAGGAAGAAGCAGTCCGAGTCCGGGGGCAGTTCCAGGCGCGCCCGGAAGACGTCGCCGGTCACGGTGACGTAGCCGATGTGGGTCTCGCGCAGATTGGCGTACTTCCCGGGCTCGAAGTCGATGCCGGCGATGTCGAAGACCTCGTCCGAGCCTTCCACGGTCATCCGGCCGCGGCCCATGACGCGCGCGGAGAGACGATATTCTCCTTCGGGAACGGCGATCTCGAGACGGCAGGGCCCGGCGCCGCGCCTCGCCATCAACCAGTGCTTGTGGTCGTGTTCGGAGATCAGCCATGGTTCGCCCTCGACGTCGCCGCCGCAGTCCTCGTCGCGCGGCGCGCGCTTGACGAAGCGGGCTTCGGCCTCGATCCGGGCATGGTTGGTGCCGAGCGCGAAGGGCACTTCGGGCTGGGTGAACCTGACGGCCGCCTGGTACCGCCGGAAGCGGGGCGCCATCGACGCGCGGTAGGCGTCCAGCATCGTCTGCACGACGTCGGGTCGGACCGTCCAGAGATCGCGGGTCTCCAGCACGTCGGCGCGCACGTCGTAGAGCCGCCCGGACAGGCCGGCGACCGCCGGCGCGGCGTCGGCGAGCAGGACCGCGTCCGGATCGGCGAAGATGCACTTGAACTGGCTGCTGCGGATGGCCTGTCGGGCCATCACGTAGGGCTTGGCGTCGGCCTCTCCCCTCGCGTACGGCACGAGGTCGACGCCGTCTGTCGCCTTGCCCTCGGGAAAAGGCACGTCAAGCAGATCCAGCACGGTCGGCGAGATGTCCACGCCCTCGCTCGGCGCGTTGACGCCGCCCCGGGCGAGTTTCCTGGGGTAATAGACGAGCAGGGGGATCCTGGCGACCGCGTCGTACCAGTCGCACTCGTGGCCGTAGCGGCCGGCCACCTCCATCAGGTGCTCGCCGTGATCGGCGGTGACGATGATCAGCGTGTTCTCGAGACGTCCCCGCTCCGCCAGGTAGTCGAACAGGCGGCCGAGCTCCCGGTCGTTGTAGCGCAGGCTGCCGTCGTACAGGGCGTCCAGGTAGCGCCTGTCCTCTCGGGACAGGGGCTGCTCGACGTTCTTGGGGTTGCCCAGGGGTTCGAAGCGGTCGCCGGTATAGGGTTCGGGGCCGAAATAGGCCCGGGCGTCGGCATCGAAGTAGTGGGGCGTATGGGTGTCCATCATGTGGATGTAGAGGAAATAGTCCTGCTCCAGGTGTTCGCCCAGCCAGTCGATGGCGTAGTCGATCATCGTCTCGGCGTCGGGATGCACGCGGCCGTCGGCGGCGTTGTTGGCCAGGTCGTGCAGCTCGTCGAAATCGTCCGCGAAGTCGGTCCCCCGCTTGATCCAGGGATGCGCCGAGACGACGGCGGTGAGGATGCCGTCCGCGGAGAGGGTCCGCGCCAGGGAGAGGGTCTGTTCGTCGGGTACGCGGAAGAGGTCGTCGGGCTCGGTCAGGGGGATGGACGGGCTGGCGGGGAACATGGACTTGGCGAAGTAGCGCGAGTAGAACAGCGTCGGCAAGGACGCGCGCGTGTAGGTGGCCTGGGCGAAGTGGTTCTGGAAGATCAGGCCGTTCTCGGCGAGCCTGTCCATGCGCGGCGTGGTCTCGCGGGCGTAGCCATAGGCCGAGAAGCGGTCCGGTCGCGCCGCGTCCAGCATGATCAGGATGGCCTGGCGGCTGCCGGGTTCCCGCCCGCCGCCGCCGCAACCGGTCGACACGACGAGCCCGGCCAGGAGCGTCAGGAACGCCCGCCGGACCGAGCAGCAAACGCATCGCGTGCTCATCATCCGCTCATCTTTCCGTTCATTCCCCGCGAGCCTCTCCCAATGAAGATCATCGGGGTGTCGCGTGCAACTCACATTTTCTGGAACGTGGCGGGCATTATGTTGTATATTGCCCTCTCGTTATTCCGGAGACGGCTCCCGAGGCCGGCGCCGTCGCCGTATTTTTTGCGTCCAACGCTTTTTCACACACGTCAGAACCGGAGGAACCATAGCGATGATCGAGGTAAGTGGCGTCACGAAGCGGTTCGGAGCGACCGTCGCACTCGACGACGTGTCCTTCCGCCTCGCACAAGGCGAAATCCTCGGCTTCCTGGGACCAAACGGCGCGGGCAAGAGCACGGCCATGAAGATCATCACGACCTTCCTGGCCGCCGATGCCGGCACCGTCACCGTCGATGGCATCGACGTTCTCGAGAGGCCCCTGGAAGTACGAGGGCGCATCGGCTATCTGCCGGAAAACAATCCGCTGTACGTGGACATGACCGTCCACGAATACCTGGACTTTGTGGGCGAGGCGCGCGGCCTGACCGGCGCTCGCCTGCGCAAGCGGCGCGACTGGGTGGTCGAGGCTTGCGGCATCGCCAGAGTCTACCACAAACCCATCATCGAGCTGTCCAAGGGTTTCCGACAGAGAACGGGACTGGCCCAGGCCCTGATACACGATCCCGACATCCTCATCCTGGACGAGCCCACGACGGGACTGGATCCCCTGCAGATCATCGGCATCCGCGACCTGATCCACAGCCTGGCGCGGCTGAAGACCATCATCTTCTCCACGCACATCCTGCAGGAGGTCTCGCCGATCACCCAGCGCATCGTGATCATCAACGACGGGCGCATCGTCGCCGACGGGAAGGTCGACGAGCTGGAGCAGCGCGCCATGGGCAGCAACCGCGTCTACGTGAGCTGCCGCGCCGACGGCGAAACGGCCGCCGCGGCCCTGCGGGAGCTCCCGGAGCTGGAATCGGCCGCCCTGGTCTCGGACGCCGGCGGCATCAGCAGGTTCGAGCTGCGGACGCCCTTCGGCCATGATGCCACGGGCCCGGTGGGACGCCTGGTCAACCAGCGCGGCTGGGAACTGCTGGAGCTGCACGAGTCGCGCTTCAGCCTCGAGGACACCTTCATCGCCCTGACGAGACAGGAGAGCGGGAACAGGGAGGTGCATCATGTCTAGCACGGGCGTCATCTTCCGGCGCGAGTTCGCGGCATACTTCAACAGCCCGATCGCGTACATCTTCATCATCGTGTTCCTGATCCTCAACTGCGGCCTGTTCATGACGCCGTTCTTCCTGGCCGGCGCCGCGGACATGCGCGAGTTCTTCAACAACCTGCCGCTGTTTCTGATCTTCTTCATCCCGGCCGTCTCGATGCGGCTATGGGCGGAGGACAAGCGGAGCGGCACCTTCGAGCTCCTGATGACCCTGCCCATGAAGTCGAGCCAGGTCATGCTGGGCAAGTATCTCGCCGCCATGACCTTCTACGTGATCGCCCTGCTCGGCACCTTGCCCATCCTCATCATGCTGCTGATCCTGGGCAATCCCGACGTGGGAGCGATCGTCAGCGGTTACCTGGGCGCCCTGCTGCTGGGCGGGCTGTACATGAGCGTGGGCATTTTCACCAGCGGCCTGCTCCGCGACCAGATCACCGCCTTCATCCTGGGCATGCTCGCCTGCTTCCTGCTGTTCCTGCTGGGCATGCCGTTCGTTTCGGGGACCATCGACGGCTGGGTGTCCGGGTTGGGCACCTTCCTGCAGAACGCCTTCGGCCTGATGCCCCACTACCAGTCGCTGCAACGCGGCGTGCTGGAGCTGGGCGACCTGGCCTACTTCCTGGCCTTGACCGGCGTCTTCCTCGTCCTCAACACACTGTGGCTGGAAGGGAGGAAGTACTAATGACCCCCAAGCGCAGAAACTTCCGCATGACCTTCGCCGTGGCCGTGGTGCTGCTGCTGGCGGCGGCCGTGCTGCTGACCGGCGTGCTGGGCAACTTCCAGGGCGTGCGCGCCGACCTGACCAGCGACCGTCTCTACACCATGTCGCCGTCGGCCAAGAAGATCCTCGGCGAGCTCAAGGCTCCGGTGCAGGTCAAGTTCTACATCACCGGCGCCGAGGACATGCCGACCGAACTGAAGACCCTCGAGCGCGACGTGTCCGACAAGCTGCACGACTACAGCCGCGCCTCGGACGGCATGATCGAGTACTCGGTCCACAACCCGCAGGACGACGAGGAGCTGCAGACCTCGCTGAGCTCGCGGGGCGTGAGGCCGTTCCAGGTGCAGTCCATCGAGAAGGACGAACGCAGCATCAAGCTAATCTGGAGCGCCATGACCATCGCCTACAAGGACTACCCCGAGGAGGTGCTGCCGCAGGTGCTACCGCAGTCGCTGATCTCGCTGGAGTACGAGCTGCTGTCGCGCGTCTACCGTCTGACGCAGGAGCGTCAGCCCAAAGTGGCCCTGGTGGCTCCCCTGCAGGAGGTCGACCAGCAGGTGGCCATGATGTACCTGCAACAGGGCATGCAGCCGCCCGAGCCCCAGGACATCTACACCACCGCCACGCAACTGTTCGAGCAGGAGCACTACTTGGTGGAGCGGATCGACCTGACCGCCGGCTCGCGCATACCCGAGGACGCCGACGTGCTCGTGGTGCTCAATCCCGTCGACTTCAACGAGCGGCAGGCCTTCGAGATCAACCGCGCGCTCAGCAACGGCATGAACACGATCATCGCCGTCCAGACGCACGAATACGGCTACCAGCCTGGCATGCGCGACGCCTACAGCATCAGCGGCATCCCACAGACCAGCGGCCTCGAGAAGATGCTGGCCGGTCTCGGCCTCACCGTCTCCACGGACCATCTCATGGATTCCAGCTGCCAGGTCCTGAACGTGCCGCGCACCCAGAACATCGGCGGCATGCGCTTCCAGACCAACGAGCCGGTGCGACTGCCCATCCAGATCCAGGTGACGGACACGCAAATGAACCCAGACGCGGCCATCAGCAATCGCATCGGCACCCTGCTGTACCTCTGGGGCTCCGCGCTGGAATTCGACGAGACCGTGCTGGCCGAACACGAACTGGCCCGCACCGACCTGTTCACAAGCAGCGCCCAGACCTGGACCGAGCCCTTCGCCGCGGGCGTCATGGCCGGCAGCCTCTTCCAGCCCGAGGGCAAGGAGCTGTCGCCTCGCCTGCCCCTGGCCGTGGAGGTGCGGGGCCGCTTCCCCGACGCCTTCGACGGCGCCGAGCCGCCCGCCTGGCCGGACGCCGGCGCACAGGATGAAGACGCCGGCGGCCCTGCGTCGGCCGATCCGGTCGCGCCGCTCTTGCGCGAGGAGGCCCGGCTGGTCCTGGTCGGCTGCGCGAAGATGTTCGACGACATGGCCCTGCAGGCCGGGCACAACTCCCTCTTCCTGCTCAACGCGGTGGACGGCCTGGTCCACGGCGAGGACCTGATCTCCATCCGTTCGAAGATCCTGACCCAGCGGGTGATACGCCCCGTGAGCGACGGCGAGAAGGTCGTCTTCCGTCTCCTGACGGTCGCGCTGATCCCCGTGCTGCTGGTCGTCTTCGGACTCATGCGCGCGAGCAACCGCAGGAAGGAGGCGGCGCGATGAGCAAGCGCAACCTGTACCTTCTGTCCCTGGCGGTCGTCGTCCTGATCGGGCTGGCGCTGGTGCAGAAATCGAGCCACGACCGCTCGACCTCCGCCTCCGACACGAGCCCGGTCCTGGGCACTGTCTTCGCGGCCGACGAGATCAACCGGGTGCTGGTGAGCGGCGGCGCCGACTCCACGGAGGTCGTCCTCGAACGGCTGCCCGATCACTGGGTGGCCCGCTCGGCCTGGAATCATCCCGTCGATCAGCGCAAGATCGACGAGCTGCTCGCGACCCTCGACGGGCTCACCGGGCAATACCGCTCCGACAGCGCGGCGATCCTGGCCGACTACGGCCTGGGGCCCGACGCCGAACCGGTCACGTTGACCCTCTACGGCAAGGAATGGGAACCGGTCTACACCCTGGAGATCGGACGCAAACCCGCCAGCGGGGCCGGCGCCTTCGTGCGCGACCCCGCCAGCAACGCCGTCTTCCTCACGCGCGCCAACGTGCTGGGCAAGCTCGGCATGCACGCGGGACCGGCCGGACCCGAGAACAAGTTCTTCCTGGACCTGAAGGTCTTCGACTGCAAACGCGAGGACATCGAGGCCATCACCCTGCACGACGGCAACCGGACCCTGGCCATGGAGAAGGTCTTCACGGCGCCGGCAGCCGCCGAGGGCGACACGGTTACCGCGGAACCCGACCGCAGCACCTGGGAATGGGTCCTGGTCGAGCCGGAGAGACGGCCGCTGGCCAAGACCAAGGTCGACGGCATCATGAACGCGCTGACCAACATTCAGGCCTCGGACATCGACGATCCGAAGACGCCCATGGAGGACTACGGACTCTGGAAGGCCGCACGGCGCGTGGAGGTGGCCCTGGCCGACGGCACCGATTTCGAGCTGCGCGTCGGCGAGCTGCGCGAGCACGACGCCGGCCAGAAGGACTACTTCGTGATGACCTCCCGGGACCGGACGATCTGGACGCTGCGCGATTACAAGATCGACCAGATCTTCAAGCAGCTGGAGGACCTGTTGCCGGAATCCTGAGCCTTCAACCTTTTGGCACCGACGCCCGGGAGCGCTCCTCCCGGGCGTTTTTTCTTGATGTTTTCGCGCCGTTTGCCGACCATGGACATCCTCCGCACGGCCGGTCGCTCTGCGGCCGCACGGCGCTCTCGATCGATAATCCAGGCCAGGAGGCCAGCCTTGCCCAACGCCCATGACGACCGATCGCGAACCGCCCTCCTGTTGAAGGGCGCCAAGGTTCTGGACTACCTGCCCGTCGCGCTGTCTGCAGCACCGAACCCGCGGGTGGAGCTCGCCGATCTGCGTATCGAAGGCGAACGCATCGTCGAGCGCGGCGAGGGGCTCGAATCCCGCGCGGGCGAACAGGTCGTAGAGTTGAACGGCCGGACGGTGATGCCGGGCCACGTCAACGCCCATCACCACCTGTACTCGTCCCTGGCGCCCGGCATGCCCGCCCCCGCGGAAACACCGCGCAGCTTCCAGGAAGTGCTGACGGAGATCTGGTGGAAGCTGGACCGGGCCCTGGACGCCGACTCGGTGTACATGAGCGCCGTCTCGGGCGCGTGGGATGCCATGCGCTGCGGCACGACCCTCATCTTCGACCACCATTCGAGCGTGACGGCGGTGGGCAAGTCCCTGGACCATGTGGAGCGCGGCATCGCCGACGTGGGCCTGCGCGGCTGCCTCTGCTACGAGGTCACCGACCGCGGCGGTCCCGGCAGCCGCGACACCATGCTGGCCGAGAACCGCCGCTACCTGGAGAAGATCGCCGGCGCCGGCGGCGATGTGCCGGGCTTCCGCGGCCTCGTCGGCGCCCACGCCAGCTTCACGCTGGAGGACCGGACACTGAAGCGGCTGGCCGAGCTCTGCGACGATTTCGGCGTCGGCGTGCACATCCACCTGGCCGAAGGCACGACCGACCGGGAGATCAGCAACGACCGCGGCTGGCCCGACCCCCTCGAGCGCCTCGACGGCTTCGGCCTGATCCGCCCCGGCGCGGTCCTGGCCCACGGCGTCGACCTGACCCCGCTCGACCTGCAGGTCATCGAGGACAAGGGCGCCTGGCTGGTGCACAACGGCCGCTCCAACATGAACAACGGGGTGGGCCGCGCGCCGGTGGACCGTTTCCCCTCGCGCGTCTGCCTGGGCACCGACGGGCTGGACGGCAACATGTGGGGCGAGATGCGCACCACCTTCTACCGGGGCAACGAGACCGGACGCGGCCCGCTCGGGTTCGACGGCGCGGAACGCTTCTGGATCGGCGGTTACCAGCTGGCCCGAGACGTCTTCGGCGAACCCTTCGGCTCGCTCGACGCCGGTGCCCCGGCCGATTTCCTGATCTGCGACGCGCACCAGAAGACGCCGCTGCAAACCGACAACTGGCTGGGCATGATGCTCTTCGGTTTCCATCCCTGGGACATCGCCGAGGTCTACGTGGGCGGCGAGCGCCGGTATCGCCGCGGTGATCCGGCCCCCTACGACGGGAAGGCCTGCCGGGACGCCGCGCGCCGGATCTGGGACGGCATGAAGAGAATGTAGCCACGGCTCATACGGGAGTTCGAAGATGGATCACACCGAAATCCTGGGGGCCGCCCGCGGTCTCGGGGAACCGCTCATCCGTTTCCTGCGCGACATCGTCGCCATCCCCAGCCTCTCCGGCGGGGAAGAGGCCGTCGTGCGGCGCATCGCCGCCGAGATGGAGGCCGTCGGCTTCGACGAGGTGAAGTTCGACGGGCTGGGCAACGTGCTCGGGCGCGTGGGCGACGGCCCCCGCGTCGTCGCCTTCGACGCCCACATCGACACGGTGGACGTGACCGACCGCGACCAGTGGACGTGCGATCCCTTCGCGGGCAAGCTGGAGGACGGACGCGTCTACGGACGCGGCGCGGTGGACCAGAAGGCCGGGATGGCCGGCATGGTCTACGCGGCCAGGCTCATGAAGGACCTCGGCCTGCTCGACGGCCTGCAGGTCTGGATGGTGGGCTCGGTCATGGAGGAGGACTGCGACGGCCTCTGCTGGCACTACATCCTGGAAGAGGGCGTGCTGAAGCCGGAAGTCGTCGTCTCGACCGAACCGTCCGGCCTGACGCTGACCCGCGGCCAGCGCGGGCGCATGGAGATCCGCGTGACCGCCCGGGGCGTCTCCTGCCACGGCTCGGCGCCGGAGCGCGGCGACAACGCCGCCACCAAGCTCGCACCGGCCTGCGCGGCCATCGACGCCCTCAACGCGCGTCTGGCCCGCGACGATTTCCTGGGCAAGGGCAGCTGCTGCGTGACCTGGTTCGGCACCGAGGGTCCCAGCCTCTGCGCCGTCCCCGACAAGGCCGAGCTGCACATCGACCGACGCCTGACCGCCGGCGAGACCAGGGAATTCGCCGTGAGGGAGGTCGCGGAGACCCTGGCCGGCGCCGGCATCGAAGCCGAAGTGTGGATCCTGACCTACGAGGTTCCCTCCTGGACCGGCCTGGTCTACCCCATGGAGAAGTACTACCCCACCTGGACGGTGCCCGAGAGCCATCCGGCCGTGCAGGCCGGTATCGCGGCGCACCGCGACGCGCTCGGTGCGGCCCCGACCGTCTCCTGCTGGACCTTCAGCACCAACGGCGTGGCAATCAAGGGCCTGCACGACGTGCCCTGCGTCGGCTTCGGCCCCGGCGAGGAACGCCTCGCCCACGCTCCCAACGAATACGTACCAGTCGAGGACGTCGTGAAGGCCTGCGCCTTCTATGCGGCGTATCCCCGCGCCTTCATCAATACCGACCAGAGGTGACGGATGAGCATGGACCTGAAAGGCAGGCACTACATCACGGCCCGCGACTGGAGCGACGAGGAACTCGAGCACGCCCTGGCGACCGCGGCCGATCTCAAGGACAAGTTCCACCGCGACGAGCCCACGCCGCTGCTGCGCGACAAGTCGCTCTTCGCGCTGTTCTTCGAGCAGAGCACCCGCACGCGCAACTCGATGGAAGCGGGCATGACGCAGCTCGGCGGCCACGCCAACATCCTCACGCCGGAGAAGCTCCAGCTCAGCCACGGCGAGACCGTCCTGGACACCGGGAAGGTCCTGAGCCGCATGGGTCACGGCATCGCCATCAGGAATTGCGACTGGGGCGTCGGCAACGCTTTCATGCGCGACATCGCCGCCATCTCCGGGGTGCCGGTCATCAACCTGCAATGCGACATGTACCATCCCTGCCAGGCCCTGGCGGACATCATGACCGTGCGCGAGACGTTCCGCGACGAGGTGCACGGCCGCAAGATCGTCGTCAGCTGGACCTACGCGCCCTCGTACGTGCGCCCCATCTCGGTGCCGCATTCCGAGATCCTGATGATGGCCCGCATGGGCCTGGACGTGACCCTGGCCCATCCCCCCGAGTTCAAGCTGCTGCCCGAGATCGTGGACGTGGCGCGCGCCGACTGCGCGCGCCACGGCACGAACTTCGAGATCGTCGACGACATGGACGCCGGCTTCGCGGGCGCCCACGTGGTCTACCCCAAGAGCTGGGGCTGCCTGGTGACCGAGCCAGACCGCGAGGCCGCGGTCGCGCACATCGAGAAGTATCCGGGCTGGATCTGCAACGAGGCGCGCATGAAGCTGGCCGCGCCCGACGCCGTCTACATGCACCCCCTGCCGGCCACGCGCGGGCAGGAGGTGACCGACGCGGTGATCGACGGGCCGCAGAGCGTCGTCTGGGACCAGGCCGAGAATCGGCTGCATACGGCCAAGGCGCTCATGGCGCTCACGATGTAGCCAGCAGGGAGATGAGCACGCACGTCATGCCCCGATTTCGGCACGCATGAGGGGCATGACGTGTGTGCTCACCTCCCTGCCGGCGCCGTTATGTGCATGGGCGCCTGGGCGGGAGGTTCGGAGGATGGGGCTGCCTAAGGTCGAGGTGAATCCGCACTGGTCGGGGTATCGGTGCGTGCTGTGCGGGAAAGAGTTCGGGACGGACTGGCGCGGCTTCGTCTGTGACGCGTGCGGCATCGACGGGATCCTCGACGCTACCTACGACTATGCGGCGATCCGCGCGGGGCTGCCGGGCGGCGAGGCCTTTCCCGCGGTCGGTCGGCCCGATCTCTGGCGCTTTCTGCCTCTGCTGCCCCTCTGGCCCGGGACCGCCCATCCCTCCTGGTCGCTGGGCGACACGCCCCTCCACGCGCCCGAACGCCTGCGCTCGAAACTCGGGTTGCCCGATCTATATCTGAAGGACGACACGGGCCTGCCCTCTGCCAGCCTGAAGGACCGCGCGACGGCGATGGCCGTGGCCGACTGCGCGCGGCTGGGCGTGGAGCACGTGGCGGCCGCCTCGACGGGCAACGCGGCGGCCAGCCTGGCGGTCCTGGCGGCGCGCGCCGGCATC
>JAHIYU010000190.1 GCA_018814885.1 bacterium
GAGGGCTGGAAAAAGAACGGGCTGTTCTGTAGAATGGGACACGATGAAAGCCTTTCTTTGCGGTGTAGTTGCTTGTGGTAAAACAACTTTAGCCGATCGGAAGGCTTTCGTCAGTTAAGATTCATGAATAATCCGGGTTAGCGCAGCGCCGCCGGCGATTCGGCCAGCGCCCACAGCAGCGCCGCGACGGCCGCCACGTTCCTCTGCAGAGCGCCGGGGTCCACCTTGTCGATGGTGTCGGCCGCGCTGTGATGGACGTCGAAGTAGCCGTCGTTGTGGACCCGGTGTCCGATCAGCGGCACGCCCGCGTCGGCCAGGAACGAGATGTCCACGCCGCCCCAGCCCTCGGAAACCTCGCTCGCGCCCAGGGCCGCCAGGGGCGCCGTCATCTCCGCCAGGCGGTTGATCGACAGGGAGTCGCCGCGCACGGTGAAGCCCGCCGGCGGGTAGCCACCCGAATCGGATTCGAGGGCCGCCACGTGGTTCGCCAGCTCGTCCGCGTGGTCGCGGGCGTAGGTGCGGCCACCCGTCTGGGTCATTTCCTCATCGGCGAAGAGCACCACGCGGATGGTGCGGCGCGGTTGCAGGCCCATGCGCTTCAGCAGCGACGCGGCCTCCATGGCGATCACGCAGCCGGCGCCGTCGTCGTGGGCGCAGCACCCCACGTCCCACGAATCGAGGTGGCCCCCCACCAGGACGATCTTTTCCGGATGCGCGCGCCCAGTCAGCTCGGCGACCACGTTCGCGGATGCCGCGTCCGGATGCCATCGGGCTGCCATCTCCAGGTGCACGCGCACGGGCAGGCCGCGCCGGGCCTGGCGGTGCAGCCTGGCCGCGTCCTCGACCGACAGGGCCGCCGCGGGGATGCGGGGGATGGTGTCCCCCTCGTCGTAGCGCATGACTCCGGTGTGGGGCGTGGAGTCCTGGGCGGGCGTCACCGAGCGGATCAGGCATCCCACCGCGCCGTGCCGCGCGGCGGCGATGGCGCCGCGCGTCCGGTACCGGACCGTCTCGCCGTAGCCCTCCCAGGGCGGGTCGAAGAGGACGAACCGGCCGGCGGCCTCGTCCGCCCGGGCTTCCAGCTCGTCGAAGTCGCGCACCGCCAGCACGTCGGCCTCGAGGCCGCCCGGCGGCGTGCCCACGCTGCCGCCCAGGCCGATCATGGTCAGCCGCGCCGCGTGCGGTTCCAGCAGCCATGCCGACTCGTCGCCGCGCACCCAGTGGGGGACGGCCACCGGTTCCCGTCCCACGTTCACGAGTCCGGCCTCGCGCAGGCGCCGCATCGCCCACGCGGCGGCCGCCTCGTAGTTCGCCGAGCCGCTCGGCCGGGGTCCCGCGATGTCGCACAGTTCCTCCAGCAGCCGGTAGGCGGAACTGTCGGCCAGGGCAGACGACACGATCAGGTCCATGGTCGAGGGGACGGGCGACTCGACCGGCTCGGGGGAGGAGGCCGCGAGCGGGGAGGCGAGCATCATGAACGTCAGGGCGACGGCTGCGGGACGGGACATCTCGACCTCCGGATCATGAGAGGGTCACCAGCAGGATGCCGCAGACCGCCAGGGCGGCGGCGGCGAACTTGCGCCGCGTGAACGCCTCGCGCAGGAACAGCGTGGCGAAGACCAGCACGAAGATGGTGCTGGTCTGGTTGAGGATGGCGGCGGTGCCGGCCTCGGTGTACTTCATGCCCGCCAGCCAGAGCATCAGCGACACGTAGGAGCCGAGCACGGTGCCCGGCAGGCCGAACCGCCAGTCGCGTCGCGGCCGGAAGGAGCGCAGATAGTCGCCGCGCCGCGACGACGCCAGCGCCACCGGCAGCATGAACGCCAGGGCGCCGAGCTGCCTCACCGTGGTGGCCCACAGGAGCGGCGAGCGTTCGAGCACCGGCTTGGCCATCACGACGCCCAGGGACAGGGCGATCATGGCGCCCACGCCCCACAGGATGCCCTTGACCTGCGCGGCGCGGTCGAGTCCCGCCGGGGATTCGATCCGCGAGGCGAGCAGCACGCCGCCGAGGATCAGCGCCATGCCCAGCAGGTGGAAGACCGACAGGCGCTCGTCGATCAGCAGGAAGGCGAAGGTGACCACCAGCGGCGAGTAGAGGCAGTCGATGATGGCGGTGACGCCGGCGCCGATGGTGTTCAGGCTCTTGTGGAACATGGTGTCGGCCAGGGCGATGGCGATCACGCCGCTGGCGACCAGGACCAGGTAGTCCCGCACCGGGGCGTCCAGCAGCAGGCCCTGGCCCGCCGCGTAGACGGTGACGACCAGGAGCGCCGAGCTGACCCCGACCCGGAACAGGTTGAGCGCGAAGGGCGAGAAGGTCTCGCCGGAACGCTTCAGGAAGATGACCGCCGTCGCCCAGACCACAGCGCACATCAGTGCGTAGAACTCGCCCATCGTCGCTGTACCTCAGGTGCAACCCGTCAACCTGTGCTTGCGTTTGGGGGACGATAAGGGAAGAATGGATCCGTGACCACAGGACATCAGCAGCGGAGGCCGCCCATGCCCATCCAGTATACAGCCCCGCTTCAACGCGCCTGGGCGCGCATGAAGACCATGCTCTTCCGCCCCTTCAACCTGGAGATCTGGTTCGTGCTGGGCTTCACGGCCTGGCTGGCGCGCCTGTGGGACAACGCCGGACTGGGCGGCGGCAACTGGGGGCGCAACGGCGTCAAGATCGACGCCGACGAGGCGGGACACCTCCTTCGCGGCGATTTCGACCGCTGGGGCGCCGGCCATTTCGACTGGTTCGGCCTGGGCGGTCTGGAAGCGGGCATCATCCTGCTGCTGATCGTGTTCGGGCTGGCCCTCGCCCTGCTGCTGGCCTGGCTCAGCTCGCGCGGCGAGTTCATGTTCCTGGACAACGTGGTCCACCGGCGCGCCAAGGTGTCCCAGCCGTGGCGCGAGTTCGGACGGCTGGCGGATTCCCTGTTCCTGTGGCGCATCGGCGTGCAGATCGTCTGCGGCGTGTTCGCGATCGCCCTGGTGCTGCCCGCCCTGTTCACGATCGTGCCCATCGTCGAGGGCGGCGCCTGGCGCGGCATCGGCATCCTCGCGGCCGGCCTGCTGGCCCTGGTCGGCCTGGGGCTGGGCATCGCCGCGACGCTGGTCAATTTCTGGACCGACCAGTTCGTCGTGCCCGTGATGTACGGCCGGCGCGTCCACGTGCTGGACGGCTGGCGGATTTTCCTGCCGCTGCTGCAGGCGCGGGCGGTGCCCATGATCCTCTTCGCGCTCTTCTACCTGGCCTTGGCCATCGGCATTGGTATCGCGGTCCTGGCCGCCAGCCTGGTCACCTGCTGCGTCGGCTGGCTGCTGCTGGCGATCCCCTACCTCGGGACGGTCATCCTGCTGCCGGTCTACGTGACCGGCCGCGCGCTGGGGCCGGAGTTTTTGGCCCAGTTCGGGCAGGAGTATGGGCTGTGGAGCGATGGCGGGGCGGGCGGCGGGGAGGCGGCGATCGCGCCCGCGCCCGACGGCGATGGTGGCGGAAGCGGCGATTGACCCGCCCCATGCTGATTAACTCGCGCAAACGCGACCGCCCCGGCCTCCACGCCGGGGCGGTCGTTTTCCGTGTAACACCAGTGGCCCGTTACGCACTCATGGTCAGCCCGGGGAAGTCGGGGTAGCGCGAAGCGTACCACGCCCCCATGGAGGAACGGGCATTCTCGAGTCTGTCCCGTCTTCCGGGAGGCCACTCCTTCGACGCGGAGCGGCTCCGGCTCTCCCGGGCTAATCCAGGATCTCTTTCTCGGCGCGCCAGGGCTGCCCGGCGCCGGTCTCGCAGTAGTTCTTCAGGCTCTGCATGTAGCGTCCCCACTGATAGTTGCAGCTGGCGAAGAAATCGGTCGCCTCGCGCCAGTCGCGGTGGCCGAAACGCATGCGCGTCAGCCCGCCGTCGGGCTCCAGGTCGAAGGTGACGAGCGTGCCGACCCATTCGGGGTGGGCCTCGTCGATGTACCAGGCGACGCGCCGGTCCGTTTCGAGGTCCACCGCGGTCATGGCGTTGTGATAGCGCTCCCCGAAGTCGAAGATCAGGCGCGCGCCGAGGCCGGTCTCGGCGGTGGTCTGTTCGGTCCACCAGGAAGCCAGCCCCTGCTGTTCGGTCAGGGCGCGGTAGACGTCGGCGGCGGGCGCCGCGATGGTGAACGTGTGCAGGATGTCCGGCATGTCTCGACTCCCTCAACGAACGAGCTGCATCTTGACGACGACGGCGCGGCCGTCGGCCGCGATCCGGCAGAGATAGACGCCCGCGGGCACCCGCCGGCCGTCGTCCGACGTGCCGTCCCAGTGTATAACATGATCGCCGCGCGGGCGCACG
Organism: bacterium; assembly: GCA_018814885.1. Classification (NCBI taxonomy): domain Bacteria; species bacterium. The sequence goes on from JAHIYU010000190.1 coordinate 4,322, forward strand.
TCGCGCATCAGGGTCGCCACCCGTTCGCCGCGCACCGTGAGCACGTCGGCGGCCACCCGGGCGTCGCGCGCCAGGGCGAAGGGGATCGACGTGCGGGGATTGAAGGGGTTGGGCGCGTTCTGCCCCACCCGCAGCAGAGCGGCCCCCGGCGGCGCGGCGTCTTCCGCGGCGGTCGGCCCCCCGCCGAGCAGCTCCCGTTCCCACACGCCGTTGCCGTAGGTGGAGACGCGCAGCAGTCGTTCGCGGCCGCAGGTCGAGAGGTCCATGCAGACGGCGGCCTCGGGCATGCCGTCCGTGTAGGCGTTCCAGGTCAGTCCGCGGTCCAGGGAGACGTACACACCGAGGTCGTTGCCCACGTAGATGTGATCCGGATAAAGCGGATCGACCAGCACGGAGCTTGTGGGCACGTCCGGCAGGCCGCCGGTCAGGTCCTGCCAGGTCTGCCCGCCGTTGTCGGTGCCGAAGACGTGGCCGGTGCCGAACCCCGAGAAGGCCACGTAGAAGACCAGCGGATCGTCCGGCGCGAAGCCCAGCCCGACCGGGTAGCGGTCCGGCAGGACGCCGGTCACGTCGACGACGCTGTCGCCGCCGTCGTAGGAGGCGTAGACGCGGGCGTGCGAGTTCACCGGCGCCGTGGTCACGGCCAGGTAGCGGTCGTCGGCGGGGGAGACGGCCAGCGCCAGGGCCGGGTTGCCGCCCAGGTAGCGCCGGTACTGGAAGCTGGCGCCGCCGTCCAGCGAGCGGATCAGGTTCGTGGTGCCGGCGTAGATGGTCTGCGGGTGCTCGGGGCCGGCGAGGGCGTAGGGCGCGACGAACCCGGGGCTGCCGATCATCGGATCGGGCGTGATCTCGAGCCAGTTCAGCCCCCGGTCGGTGGACTTGAAGAGGTAGAGGTGCTGGGCCGACGCGTAGAGGATGTCCTCGTCGACGGGATCGATGGCGGTCCAGGCCCCGTCGCCGCCGACCACCCGGATCCAGGCGTCGCTGCCGTCGTAGATGGCCGAGTAGTTGTCCTGCATGCCGCCCATGGCGTGGTGCGGGTCGGTCGCCGAGCTGGAGAAGCCGGCGTAGAACTGGGTGGTCTGGTAGCCGCCGTTGCAGCCCTCGAAGGTCAGCCCGCCGTCCGTGGTGCGGAACACGCCGCCGTCGTTGGCGAAGTAGATCACGTCCGGGTCGGTCGGGTGCCACGCGATGTCGTGATGGTCCGCGTGGGAATAGTCGTACGGGCCCTCCGGCCCGCCGACAGGCACCTGCCCGAAGTAGCTCAGGCGCCAGTCGGTGAGGTTCTGCATGAGCGGCCCCTGCTGGTAGAGGCGGTGGATGTCGATGCCCGAGGTGACGACGTGCCACGCGTCGCCGGGATCGATGGCCACGTCGTGGGAGAACCAGCCCTGCCATTTCGAATAGTCGAACTGCGAAACGCCGAACCAGGTCGCGCCCGCGTCCTCGCTGCGGATCAGCCAGTTGGCGTTGTGACCCGAGCCGCCGTTGCCGATGCTGGCCATGAAGACGTCCGGGTCGGCGGCCGAGGACGCCAGCAGGGCCTTGCCGTCGTAGATCGGCGGGATCACGTCCGCGCCCTCCAGCTCGACCCAGGTCTGCCCGCCGTCGTCGGTGCGGTACAGGCCGCCGCCGGGGCTCTCCAGGTTGCCGCAGGCGGCCACCACGACGTCCGTGTCGACGGCGTGGATCAGCAGGTCGGTGGTCATGACCACGTCGTGCACCTGGTGCCAGCTCGCGCCCGCGTCCACCGTCTTGAAGATGCCCTCGGTGGAGCCGGCCCACACGATGTCGGGGTTGTCGGGAGCCAGCTTCACCACCTGCACGCCGCGCTGCTGGTCGTAGGACCAGTCCAGGCTCTTGAACCAGGTGACCCCGCCGTCCACGGATTTGATCACGCCGAGGCCGAAGCTGCCGCGCGTCAGGCGCACCGCGATGCCGCCCTGGGTGTCGTCGTACGAGTAGACCTCGCCGGTGCCGATGTACATCAGGTTGGAGTCGGCCGGGTCGATGGCGATCGAGGAGACCCCGAGCACGGGAAAGCCCGTCTCCACGCGGTGCCACGCCGCCTCGCCGACGCCGGCGGTGAAGCTGCGCCACAGCCCGCCGCTGGCCGAGCCGGCCCAGATGGTCTGCGGGTTCTGGGGGTTGAAGGCCAGGGCCAGGGTGCGGCCGCCGATGTTCCTGGGGCCGATGGCCCGCCAGGGGGAGAGGTTCTTGCGGGCGGGTTCGCGCAGGCGGGCGCGGGCGTCGCGCCAGGCTTCGAGCCAGCCGGTGCGCGGGTACTTCTCGGCGGGGTAGGCGCGCTGCCGGGCCAGCCACTGCATGGCGGCCATGGCGCCGGAGGTGGGGTGGGTGCGGGACTGGGCCTCGTCGCCCCCGTGCTCTTCGCTCAGGGCGATGCGGTAGGTGGTCGTGGGGTTCGCGTCTTTCCTCGCAGGGAATGATATGATCCAGAGCGACGCAGCGAACACCGTGCATAATGCGATGACCGAGACGAAGACGCGCTTGGACATGATCGACTCCGGGGATGTGGGAGGGGTGTTTCACGATACGCATCTTCAGCGCATGTGTTGCGCCTTGATCACACCCCCGCCTCCCGCGCGATCCGCCCCAACTCCTCCACGTGAGCCATAAACGCCTTCCGACCCTTGGCCGTGAGCCGAACCGTCGTCCGCGGCCTCCTGTGCACGAACTCCTTCTTCACCGCCACGTACCCCGCCTCCTCCAGCTTCTGCAGATGGATCCCCAGGTTTCCCTGCGTCATGCCCAGCAAGGCCTTCAGATCGCTGAAGGTCGCATCCCGCCGCGTGACCAGCGCCGTGACGATGCCCAGCCGCGCCTGCGACAGCAGGAGAGGGTCGAAGGTGTGCTCAGGCATGCCCGTCCACCAGCTTCCTGACCCGGCGCTCGCCCATCAGCCCGGGCACCATCAGGCCAAGGCCCATGAACGGCCCCAGGATGTACCCCATGTAGAGGGGGAACAGCATGGCCAGGACGGAGCCGGCGAAGATCGCGACGCCGGCGTAGAGGTACTCGCGCGTGTAGACCACGCCCAGCATGAAGGCCAGCACCGCGTAGGCGAACCCCCAGACGATGGAGATGCCGGCGTCGGGCAGGAGGCCCAGCCTCGGCCCGAGGATGCTGAAGAAGAGGCCCGCGCCGATGCAGAAGGCCGTGATCAGCTTGACCTGGTCGCCGATGAAGGTGTTGCCGCCCTCCAGGCGCGGGCGTCTGCTCAGGCGTGTCTCGCGCACGATGCTGAAGAGCGTGCCGACGACCACGCAGCCGATCGTCAGCGCCGTGCTGACGTCGTAGCGTTCGCGGCTGCAGAAGTAGTTGGCCGCCGGGTACCAGACCAGTACGATGGCGCCCCAGTGCACGCTGTGAAAGGAATGGGTGTCGATGCGGGCCTGCGTGCGGCGCAGGACGTCCCGGATGAAATCGATGTCCGCGCGGGCGGTCTCCGTGTCCATGTCTACCCCCCTGTTTCGGCCCCCGAGGCGTCGTGGTTGCGAACAAGGTCTATATTATAGACATGTCTTAATAATATGTCAAGTGGTGGCTTTCCCCCGTCGGTGATAGAATGCCCTCCAACCCGGAAGGAGATCCATGCGCCGCACAAAGATCGTCTGCACGATAGGGCCCGCCACGCGTTCGCCCCGGATGCTGGAACGGCTCGTGCTGGCCGGCATGAACGTCGTCCGGCTCAACTTCTCGCATGGCGCGCGGGAGACGAAGCTCGGGATCATCCGCGACGTGCGGGAGATGGCCGCGCGCCTCGACCGGCCGCTGGCGATCCTGCAGGACCTGGCCGGTCCCAAGCTCCGCATCGGCGGATTCGCCAACGGCCCGGTCGTACTGCGCTCGGGACAGACCTTCACCCTGACCGCGCGCGACGTGCCCGGCGACGCCGCCGCGGTCTCGCTGCTCTACAAGGACCTGCCCCGCGACGTCAACGTTGGCGACACCCTGCTGCTGGCCGATGGGGCACTCGACATGATCGTCGATAAGGTGGACGGTCCCGACATCGTCTGCCGCGTCAACGTCGGCGGCGAATTGAACTCCAACAAGGGGATCAACCTGCCCAGCGGCACCGTCAGCGCGCCCATCCTGGACGACAAGGACATCGCGGACCTGCGTTTCGGCCTCGAGCATGGCGTGGATTTCGTCGCCCTGTCCTTCGTGCGCAGCGCCGCCGACGTCCGCGCCTGCCTGGCGGTGATGGACGAGGCCGGCCGGCACGCGCCGATCATCGCCAAGATCGAGCAGCGCGAGGCGATCACCAACATCGAGGAGATCCTCTCTCTGGTGGACGGGATCATGGTGGCGCGCGGCGACCTGGGCGTGGAGATCCCCATGGAGAACGTGCCGGCCGTCCAGAAGTCGCTCATCGCGCGCGCCAACGCCGCCGGCAAGCCGGTGATCACAGCCACCCAGATGCTCAAGTCCATGGTCGACAGCCCCCGGCCCACCCGGGCCGAGGTGTCCGACGTGGCCAACGCCATCCTCGACGGCAGCGACGCCGTGATGCTCTCGGAGGAGACGGCCGTCGGCGCGCACCCGGTCGCGGCGGTGGAGACCATGGCGCGGATCGCCGAGGCGGCCGAGGCAGTCTTCCCCTACCGCGACTGGAGCGCGCGCTTCGCCGTGCGCGGCTCCCTCTCCGCCGACGAGGCCGTGGCCCGCGCCGCTGTGCGGATGGCAGAGGAGATCGGCGCCGCGGCCGTCGTCACCCTGACCCGCTCGGGCAGCACGACGAGCCTGGTGGCCAAGCACCGCCCGCGTCAGCCGATCCTGGCCATGACCGACGACGCGGCGACCTGGCGGCGGCTATCCCTGGTCTGGGGCGCCGTGCCCATGATGGCCGCGTCACGCGACGACCTGGACGCGCTGGAGGGGGACGCCGTGCGGCTGGCCGTCGCCTGCGGCTGCTGCCGGCCCGGCCAGACGGTGGTGGTCACCGCCGGGCTGCCCCTGCACCAGCCGGGACATACCAACATGATCAGGATCGTGGAGATCCCCGTCAGCGGGTAGGAGTGCCGGTCCGGGCTCGGCGCAGCGCCTCGATCTGCGGCGCCAGCCGGTCGGCGATCAGCTCGCCGTAGCTGCGGAAGCCCTCGAAGTTGAAATGTGTGTCCCCGTGCCAGTAGTAGGCCTGCGGATCGTCGCCGAAGATCCTGCGCAGGTCCGGTGTCGCGTCGTACATGGGGATGCCCCGCCGGGCCGCCGCGGCCGCCACCGCCGGCGTCACCAGATCGCGCCACACGAAGCCGTCCGCTTCGGGCGTCAGGTGGTGCAGGTACGGATGGCAGACGAACAGGATCCGCTCTGGCGAGCCCATCAGCTCGAGCAGCGTGTCGGCCAGTTCCGCCAGCACGTCGTCGAACAGCGCCAGCTCGCGCCGGTACTTGGCCGCGCTGCCCGCCCGGTCCGTGGCGAACTGTGACACCTCGCCCGGATACCAGCTCCGGTAGCCCTTGTCGAACGCCGGCATGTGGATCCTCGTGAAGTAGAGCTTGCGCAGGAAGCGCATCAGGTACAGCGGCTCCTTCTTGATCGACATCAGGCCGGTGACCGACTCCACGTTGACCGGGCTCGCCCGCACGGCGACGATCCGGTCATCATCGTCCCGCACCACCAGGCGCTGGTAGCGGATCGCCTCGTCGCCGAGATCGAAATGGTTGACGACCACGACGACCAGGTCCGGTTTCAGCCGGGGCACGAGGAGCTTGGCCTGCGGGATCAGGATCGAGGGGGCGTAGGACGAGTGTCCGGCGTTGCAGAACCGGGCGTTGCCGTCGACGGCGCCCAGTTCGCGCAGCCGCTCGTAGGCCGCCTGGACCAGCGTGTGCGGGTCGTCGTAACCCTCTACGAACGAATCCCCCAGGAACAGCGCCGTGAACGAGGCCGCGCCGTGTGCGGGATCCGGACGCAGCCCGTTGATCCGCACGCCCAGGCTGTCGCGTCGGATCGCGTAGCTCAGGCCGGCGTATTCGCCGTACACGTCTCGCCCGACGAGCGTCCAGTTCAGCAGCGGCAGGGGCCGGTGGTTCAGGACGTCGGAGAGCATCTCCTGGTCGACGTTCTCCAGCTTCAGGTCGCAGAGGGGGCCGAGAGCCTGCTGGACGCGCAGAACGCCCTCGGCAACCAGTAGGTTGAGCAGGATGAACAGGGTGATCTTGACGGCCGTCTTCATCAGTGCGCCCCCGGGCGAGAGGACATCGGGACCCATCCATCATATCACAGGAGCGACATCTGGCCGCCGGATTCATCATCGGCATTATCGGGCGCCTCCGCCAGCCCCACGGGCTCCACGCATTCCGGCACATCGTTGCGCGGGTTGCCGACCAGCGGGCCGACCGGCCAGGCCGTCATGGCCTCGGCGGGGAAGGGGCGCAGCAGGTCGCGCAGGCCCGTGGCGGCGTCCGGCTGGGTGGTCAGCCAGCGCTCGTAGTCGTCGCGGTGCAGGATGACGGGCATGCGATCGTGGACCGGCCGCAGCAGCGCGTTGGCGGCGGTGGTCAGGAGCGTGCAGGTATGCAGGGGCTCGGCGCCGGACGGGCGCCAGGTCTCCCACAGCCCGGCCATGCAGAAGCCCGGCTCGTCGATCACGCGGAAGATCCAGGGCTGCTTGCGCCCGCCTTGCCGTTGCAACTCGTAGAAGCCGTCGGCGGGTACCAGGCAGCGCCGGCGCCGGTAGGCGTCGCGGAAGGACGGCTTCGCGGCGGCGGTCTCCGCGCGGGCGTTGACCAACCGGTTGCCGATCGCCGGATCCTGGGCCCAGGACGGCACCAGTCCCCAGCGGAAAACGCGGGCCTCGCGCGGCCCGTCCGGCGCCTCCTGCACCGCCGCCACGACATCCTGGCCCGGCGCGATGTTGTAGCGCGGACGCAGGCCCAGTTCCAGGTCCAGGGCCGCGTCCAGCGCCATGAGCTGGGCCAGCTCCTCGGGCGAGAGCGCCAGGGTGAATCTACCGCACATGCCGCCTTCCCTTCTCTGGTCGTCAAGATAGCACATCCCCTGCCGATATAGAGGCCATGTTCGCCCTGTTCACATGGATCGCCGGCGGCGTCATGATGGTCGCGGGAATCGCGCTGGTCCTTCGCGAACGGCGTCGCCGCGTCACGGGGCTCGCGCTCGGCGTGTACGACTTCTGCCACGAGGGGCACGTCAACCTGCTGCGCCGTGCGGCCGAACGCTGCGACCGCCTGGTGGTGGGCGTGCATACCGACGCCGCCGTGCGCGAATACAAGGGCGTGCAGCCGGCCAATTCCGAGCTGGAGCGCGCCGCGGCCATCCGTGAGCTGGGCGTGGCCGAAGAGGTGGTCGTCGGCAGCGACCGCGCGGCCCTCTGCCGCCGCTACCGTGTCTCGCGCGTCTTCCACGGCGACGACTGGGATTCCGACACGTACCGCCGCCGCTGGGGCGAGGAACTGCTGGCCGAGCTGGACATCGAGCTGGTGATGCTTCCTCACACCGCCGGCATCGACAGCACACGTTTGCGCGCCAGGGTGCCGCGTATCGGCTGGTGGCTCTACAGCTCCGTCCCCGACTGGAGCCGCGCCCACATCTTCAGCCATCTGCGCGACCTCTACGCCGAGCTCGGCGGCATCTGGTTCGTGGCCGGCCCCGGACGGGAGCTGGTGCGCGGCGAATTACCCGGAGCGCCCTGCGTCCTGCTCGAGCCGGGCCAGGAATCGTCCGCCGCCGCCCGCGCCATCTCGCACCACGACCTGGACGTGATCGTCACCGCCCACTTCAACTACGAGGCGATGACCGACGTGCTCGGAGACCTGGGCCGTCACCTCGACCTGGTCGTGCTCTCCCACGGCCGCAGCGGCAAGCCGGGCACCAGCGCGGACGTCGCGCGCGGCCGCCACGGGGTGAGCGTCGTCGGCGCGTTCGGCGCGACGACGGGCGCCCGGCTCTACCGGCGCGGCGGCGTGACGGTCCACGACTGGTCGTTCGCTCCGGACGGCTATCTCCACCTGGACCGCTTCCTCGCCGGGGGCGGCCGGTTCGACAATCCCGCGCCGACGGGCCGTCCGCGCATCCTGGTGCTGCCCACCTGGGGACCCGACGTCGAGCAGCACGGCCTGCTGCTGTCCCGTCGCTGGCGCGGGGCCTTCCGCGAGCTGGCCCGCGACTGCGACGTCGTGCTGTCGCCCCATCCGCTCTGCGAGGCATCCGACGTGGGCCGCTTCGCTCTCGAGGTCGGCGCGGAAGTCCTGCCCGCCTCCGGGGCTTCGCACGTCCACGTGCCGGGGGCCCAATGCACGGTCAGCGATCTCTCCGGCGCCTTCTGGGAGGCCCTGCTCTTCGATACGCCTGCCGTGCTGGCGCGCCCCCTGGAGCCCGCGGTCTGGCCCGCCGACCTGCCGCCTTCGCGCGAGAGGACGCTGGCGGTGGCGGCCTCCTGCGCGCCGTCGAATCTCGCGGAGACGGTCCGTGTGCGCCTGGGCGCGCGCGCGCCCGGACAGCGCAGCCTGGCCGAGGAAAGGCTGGGGAGGATCGACGGCGAGGCGACCCGGCGACTGGCCCACCGCATCCGCGCCCTGCTGAAGGAGCCTGCTCGCAGGGGGGACGTCGTGCTCGCGCGCGATTCCGGGGTCTTGTAACCAACTGAACGAGATGTATGTTACCGGGTCGCCGCATATGGCCGCTGGCGCGGCGGACCTCGCGCTATAAGTTATCCGACCATGTCATCCAGTACACGAAAAGCCGACCTCCACGTGCATTCCTCGTATTCGTTCGATGTGCCGCTGCTGCCGGCGCTGCATCCGCGCGCCCTCTTCGAGACCGCCCTCGGGCATCGCGACGCGGACCGCCGCATGGACTACTTCGTCCTGACCGACCACGACACCATGGACGGCTACGAGGCGCTGATGCGCCGGCTGTCCGAGTCTGACCGCGCGCTCGTGATTCCCGGCGTGGAGCATACGCTCTACGATCCGTCCCTCGGCTTCACCATCCACGTCAACCTGTACGGCCTCGATCCCGATCTCTACGCGCGCTTGAGGATGAGCGTCACCACCCTGGACGACCTGCTCGCCTTCGCGCGCGAGCACGCGCTCCGCTGCCAGTACAACCACCCCACGTGGTGGGAGCGCGCGGAGCTGAGGCGGGGCGACGTCGACTTCTCCCGCGTGCCGGAAATCGCCGCCCGCTTCGACATGCTGGAACTGAACGCGGCCCGCACGCCCCTGCAGAACCTGATCACCGCCGGGCTGGCCGCCGAACTGAACCTGCCTATCACCGCTTCCAGCGATACACACACCGGCGTCGTCGGGCGCGCCTGCACCGAGGCAGTGGCCGATACGAAGGCGGAATTCCTGCGGGCGGTGTGGGCCGGCGAGGGCGCGACGCACCTGACCACGCTCTCGCAGGAGTCCCTGGTCGACGAGGCCCACGGCCTGATCGATTCCTACCTGGACCGGACCTCCGGCGCGGTCCGCGCCCGCGAGATCCGCAGCCAGTCGCAGGCCTGGCTCGAGAGCGCGGCCAGCCGCGTGGTCAGTTCGCACTGGGTACGCAACAACCCCGCCGCGCGCGAATCGCTGCGCACGCTGCTCAAGCAGGCGTCGCGGCCCATCATGCGCTGTGTGATGCTGTACGAGGAGAGGCTGGACCGGCGCCTGGAGGGTTCGTCGCTTCGCGGCTACCTGTCGTACACGGGCCGGGTTCGCGCGGCCTGAGCCGCGGCCTGTTCCGCTCGTCCCTGCGGGCACCGGCTCCGCCCGCGCCCCGCCCTACATCTCGGTTTCGAATTGCCGCGGGATCTTCAGCTCGAAGTTGTCCCACTTCGAGGGTGTGTGGGCCGCGCCGAGGATCTCCGCCGCCTTCTCGTAATCGCTCTCGCCGACGTGCAGGATGTACCGGTAGCCACCCTTGCCGTCCACGAGGCCGCTCGAGTTCTCCACGTTGATGTTGGCGTCGCAGAGCTTCTGGTGGATCTCCACCAGGGCTCCGAGTTCGTCGTCGCCCTGGACGATGAACGCGTGGTGGGGTCCGCTCAACGTCAACCCCGTGTGCCTGGCCACGTCGGCGAGCCAGGTCGTGTTGAAGGGGTAGATGATGAGCTGTGTCTCGTCGGGCCCGACCGGGAGAGCGTTGAAGGCGAGGATGTTCACTTCCTCGCTGGCGAGCCTGGACAGCAGACGGCAAGCCTCGCCGGGGATGTCGCGCGCCAACGTGTAGTAGTAGGGCGCACTGAAGATCTTGACCGCCATGTCACCCTCCCTGACGCGTGTCCTGCGAGGGGGGTCATGATCTCGGCCCTCGCGGGCACGTCATGATGATACCACAGGGCTCTACCCAAGACCAGACGACGGTCCCCGGCGGTTGGTGCGGAGTCTTGCGATATGGTAAGTAAAAGTCTGCCCGATCGATGTTTTCGCCGGGTTCACGGGATTGCGGCGGCGGAGGCCCCGGGGCCTCCGCCGCCGTGGCAGCTAGCGGACGAGCAGGGCCTTGACGACCTGGGAATCTCCCCCGGCTGTCAGCCGGAAGACGTAACCGCCGCTGGGCAGACCGCGTCCGGACGCGTCCCTGCCGTCCCAGATCGCGGTGTGGGTTCCCGCGGGCATGTCGCCGTCGTGCAAGGTCCTGACCCGATGACCGCGCATGTCGTAGACCGCGAGCGTCGCCCGGGCGGGCGCGGTCAGCACGAACGACACGGTCGTCTGGGGATTGAAGGGGTTGGGCACGGTGGGCAGGAGCGTCGCCAGACGGCGGTTCGGGCTCCCGACCGCGCTCGCCTGGCTGGGCTGCAGGGCCCAGATCTCCACGTCGTCGATGTTCCAGCCGGAGTACTGCCAGCTGCCGTCGGTCGTGCCCTGGGTCCAGCGCAGGTAGACCGTGGCCTGGCCGTCGGCGTAGGCGGAGATGTCGAATGCGTACTGCGACCAGGCGTTGTCGGTCACCTCCGCGCCGTTCTCCCACAGGGTGGTGTAGGCGACGCCGTCGTTGCTGACGCGCAGATAGGCGTGATCGTAGGCTGGCCGCTCCACGTTGAGCCAGCGCTGGAACTTCAGGGTCACCGCCTCGAGTCCGGAACAGTCGATGGCCTGGGTGGTCAGGTGCCGCTCCGGCAGGCTATTGGGGTAGTCGCCGGCCAGGTTGTAGCCGTAGACGTAGGCGCCGGTGAAGCCGGCGGTCGGATCGCCGTTGCCGTACTGGCCGCCGCTGCCCTGGGGCTGGCCCCAGGCCCAGTCGCCTTCGGCGTTCCACAGGGGGTCGGTGTCCATGTTCCACTCGTAGACGATCTCGGGCACGCCGACCTGCAGGTTCACCGCGCGCGTCGTGTCGCCGTCGTGGTTGGTGACGTTCACGAAGCCGAGCGTGCCGTTGTGGCTGCCGATGCCGAGCGCGTTGGCGTTGGCGTTGAACGAGACGGTGACGGTGGCCTGGCCTCCGGCCGCGAGGCTGCCGGTCGCGTTGCCCACGTCGACCCAGTTCACGTCGGCGCTCGCCTCGTAATCGAGCGGTGTGTCGCCGTTGTTGGTGAGCGTGTAGGCGAAGGAGGCGGGCGTGAAGGGGCCGCCCTGATCGCCCTGGCCGTCGTAGCTGCCGGCGCTGACGCGAAGCCCGGTGGCGTAGGGGGCCAGCAGGTCCCAGGCGGTCACGCCCAGGCCCAGGGGATCGAGGTACGTGCCCAGCCCCGCCGGCCAGGACACGGACACGCGCCCGTACCAGTCGGAGTCGTTGTTGCCGCAGGCCGCGTAGCCGCCGTGCAGCTGGCCGACGACGTGGTGGTCCTGGTCGAAGAGCGGCGAACCGGACGAGCCGGGTTCGGTGGTGCCCACATCCCAGTCCTCGATGCGGATGTGGGAGCCGTCGCCCGGCACGGCGGTGCCCAGATAGGACGTGGTCGTGCAGGGGTCGTACTCGAAGCTGATGCTCTTCTCGTCGGTGCTGGGATGGTGGATCGCCACCGCGCTGGTGGGGTCGGCGCTGCTGTTGCTCCAGCCGGCGTAGGCCACGTTCCACGCGGGATCGGGCGCGGCGTCCAGCTGCACCAGCGTGAAGTCGGACGCGCTGCTGCCGGTCACGAAGGTCGAACCGCTCTGGAACTGGGCGAGGCTGCCGCCGCCCTGCTGCCCGCAGACGGGGCTCTGGAAGTTCCAGTAGACGACGAGGGTCGCGTCGCTGCTGCTGGTCAGGCCGCAGTGGTCGGCCGTGAGGAAGTAGGGGGTCTCGTCGTCGGCCGTGTTGTTGACCATGACGCCGGTGCAGGCCCAGGAGCCGCTGCGCTGGTAGACCGCCACGCTCTGGATGTCGTCGCGCCAGTCGTCGCCTTCGGCGCAGACCACGTCGATGTTGCAGGTGCCGGCCTTCTCGGGAAACATGTCGCCGAACTTGCGGTAGCCGGTGTTGACCGCGGTCAACTCCAGCTCGAGCAGGGCGACGGCCTTCACGGGCAGCTCCACCTCGACCACCAGCTCCGCGGACTCGACCAGCGGCGTCCACAGCTCGCCGTGGGCCTTGTTGTCGGCGTCGTCGAAGGCGATGGCCGCGGCGCTGCCGTCCGCCGGGTAGATCAACAGGCGGCCGCCCGCCGGCATGGCGTAGCGGGCGAAGCCCAGGTTCAGGGACAGCGCGCCGGACGAACCCACGCGCAGGCGCCAGAGCATGGTACTCTCGTCCAGTCGCTCCCACGTGCCGTGGGTGTCGGGTGTGATGAAGGTCTCCTGGGGCACCGCGAAGCGGGGCGGCAGGCCCAGTCCCTCCGCCTGCAGGTCTTCGAGCTTGGCCACGTCGTGGTCGACGGTGTCGGCCCGGAAGAGCTGCACGGAGGCCAGCGGGCTCACGTCGTGGGTGGCTGCGGCCGGCTCGGCGTTGCGGTCGGCGGCGTCCGCGGGAACGACGAGCAGCACGGTCAAGAGGAGGGCGATCGAACAGGCGGACTGCGCGGCGCGCGTCCTGGCCGTTGTCTGGAAGATGGAAGACATGTGTACGATCCTCTGTCTGGTGTTGCCGGAAGCGGAAAGGGGCGGGGCGGCCTTTTCCACGATACTAGAGCCGGGCGGCAGCTCGAACTGTCCGATGCCCGGCTCAATATAATACCATAACAATCTAGTTTTGCCTAGCGGTGATCGCCGTGGCTAGCGCGCCCCTTCACCCGTCAAAACGACGCGGACGGTGGAGATCAGGATCCTCAGATCCAGCTTCCAGCCGCCCTTGCGGATGTAGAAACGGTCGAACATCAGCTTGCGGCGTACCGACCGCATATCCTCGTCGTAGCCGTTGTTGACCTGGGCGAGACCGGTGATGCCGGGCTGGGCGGCCAGGCGGTCGCAGTAGTCGGGTATGTCCCTCTCGTACTGGCGCACGAAGCACAGGCGCTCCGGACGGGGGCCGATCAGGGTCATCGAGCCGAGCAGCACGTTGACGAACTGGGGTACCTCGTCGATGCGCGAAAGGCGCAGCAGGCGTCCCACGCGGGTGATCCGGCTGTCGCCGGCCGCCGCGAGCTGGGGGCCGTCCTTCTCGGCGTCGATGCGCATGGTCCGCAGCTTGTAGATGCGGAAGGGCCGTCCCGGGTAGATCACCTTGCGCCGTTCGGGACCGGCGGTGTCGTGCTCGTGCCTGCGGCGGTTCTGTCCGATGCGGCTCTGTGTGTAGAAGACGGGTCCGCGCGAGTCGATCCTGATGGCCAGGGCGATCAGCGGCAGGAACAGGCCGAACAGAGCGAGCGCAACTGTGGAGACCACGATGTCGAACGCCCGGCGGAGAAAGGCATACAACCCCCGGCTGCGCGCGGGGCGCGGGGGGGGCGGCATGTCGGTGAAGAGTCTGGGCAGTTCGTGGTCAGGTAGCGCCCGAATGCGGTCCCTGAGCTGGCTGCTGTCGTCAATCGGTGTCATTGTCTATCGATCCTCACGGGTCTTTCTGTGGTCGTCGGTCCGGGCGTCGACCGATGTGCGTGCAAGTTGTTGTTTGATGTCCCGTAATGGCCTTACATTATAAACCATCTCATTTTTTTAGTCCACACCATGAACATGAAAAATATGATCATATAGAGTGCGGATGTTCAACATGATCAGGCATTCCCCTATTTACACCCCCTCCGACGATCCGAAGTTTGCAACCGATCTGCCTATCTGTCAATATTTTATAGTAATCTTCCAAACCCATGGCGTGCACAGTGTTCGCCAAATCGACCGCGGCGACCGTCACGTGAAGAATCTGGCCAGGGCCTCGACCCGCTCAGGAACGTGGCGTTTCTCCACCGGATAGTGGCGCAATATTGGACCCCGGTGTTAGGATCATGGCGGTGACCAGCTCAGCCGAAGGAGAATCGATGCCGAGACGAACGACGATGATCCTGTTGCTCGCGACGGTCATGCTGGCCGGGTGCGCCGGCACGTCCGGCGACCTGCGCGGGTCGTGGATCCTGGTGCAGCGGCAGGGCCGTGATCTGGAAGTGGGCGACAGACCGACGCCCAACGACATCGTGAAGATCCTCAACGACGACCGCTTCGCCTTCGCCGCGCAGCAGGGACCGGGCGAGATCTTCGGCGGCGGCGGCACCTGGCGACGAGAGGGCGACACCTATGTCGAGACGATCCGTTACCACTCCCACCCGGAACTGGTGGGCGCGGTCGCGACCTTCCGGTGCCGCGTCGAGGACGACTTCTGGTATCACGCCGGCGAGTTCGACGCCAACGGCCGGCGCTACGTCATCGACGAGGTCTGGCGGCGCCTGGACGAGGAGGGCGACAGGTAACCGACCCGCCCCGGACGCATGAAACAGCCCCCGGCCGGCAAGGCGCCGGCCGGGGGCTTTCTGCGTTCGCGATCCGTGCTACTTGGTCAGCAGCATCTTGTGGGTCAGCTCGCGGCCGTCGTGGCGCAGGCGCGCGAAGTACACGCCGGAGGCCACGCCGTGTCCGAGATCGTCCGTGCCGTCCCAGGCCACGCCGTGGCGGCCTGCGGCCATGGGACCGCTGTGGAGCGCGCGCACCAGATGGCCGCGCACGTCCACCACGTCCAGGTCGACCTCGCCCGCGCGCGGCAGCGAGAAGATCACCTTGGTCGACGGGTTGAACGGGTTGGGGTAGTTGCCCGCCAGGACCAGCGTCCGGGGCGTGTCGCCGGCGCCCGTGGACGATTCGACCGTCAGGGTGACCGTCACGACCTCGGGGCCGCCGCCGGCGTTGTGGGCGATCAGGACGTAGGCCGTGTAGACGCCGTCGGCCAGGCCGGTGGCGTCGTAGGTCAAGGTCACCGGCTGGTTGCCGCCCTGGGGCAGCGTGCCCGACTCGACGTCGAGGGTCAGCCAGGTCACCATTTCGAAGAGGGTGAAGACGGCGTTGCTCTGGTCGGCGACCGTGTCGTCGAGGCTCGAGACGCGGATCAGGGCCGCGGTGGTGCTCGGTCCCGGGAAGACGACGGACTCGTCGCCGTCGTTGGGCGTGCTCGCCACCAGGGTTTCCCAGCTGCCGCCGCCGTTGCGGCTCAGCTCTATCTTGACGTCGGTCACGTCGCCGGCGTGGTCCCAGGTCACCGGGTGGGCGTAACCCCAGGCCATCGTCTCGCCGCCGTTGGGTTGCGTGACGGTGACCGACGGACCCGAGGCGGTCATGGCGAAGCTGCCGCTCAGGTCGTGGGGCGTGGAGCCGTAGATGTCGCCCTGGATGAACCAGCCGAAGGCCTGTTCGCCGGACAGGGAGCCGCCGAAGGTCACGTTGACGGTGCCGTTCGCCGTCTCGCCGCCGTGCAGGGCTCCCCAGCTGCCGTCGTTGCCGTGCCAGTTGACGGTCACGCCGTCGCCGGTCGGCCCGTTGAAGCTCAGGGGCGCCGTGCCGCCCGTCAGGGCGGTGGCCGAGTTGACCGTGACGCCGACGGGGAAGTCGATCTCCACGTCGGTCAGCCACTCGTAGTCGGTGCTGGCGTTGTAGACCGAGATGTGCAGGTCCACGGTCTCGCCGGCCAGGAATTCGGTCTCGGCGCAGGAGACGGTGGAGCCCGCCACGCTCTTGGCGGTCTTCTCGTACGGATTCTCGGCCTGGATGGACAGGCTGAAGTTGAGCTGCGATTCGGGCTCGCCCGTGTTGGTGATCGTCAGGACATCCGTGTCGAGCTGGCCGGGCTCCAGGGTGGCGGCGCAGGTGGTGACGCTCAGGTCGATCTGCGGCGAGGCCATCAGGATGTCCTCGACGTGCGGCTCGCGGTTCTGGGCGGTGACGACCATGTGCAGGGGCAGGCCGCCGTCGGGCGTCGTCATGAAGTCGATGGTCGCCGACCCGGAGACGCCCACGCTGCCAGCGCCGATCAGGATCGTGCCCTGGGTCAGGCCGACGTAGCTGCCCGGCACGGCGCTGATGGTGATCGACGTGGCGCCCATGGCATCGACGGTGACCGCGTTGGGAGCCGGCACGCCCATGTAGGTGCTCAGGCTGGGGTCGCCCATCAGGTTGTAGATGTTCCAGTAGTACGACGTGCTGCCCGAGCCCGCCTCCTGCACGGCCAGGTTGCCGGCGAAGACCATGGCGTCGTTGGTCACGTACCACTGGTCCATGCCCTCGCCGTGGTCGTGGAAGACGCCGTCGTAGGCGCCCAGGCCGGTGACGGCGTATGTCGGACTGGAGCTGATGGAGCCGGAGCCCACGCCCCACCAGTAGTCCTCGTCCCACAGCGTGCTGTTGCTGGCGCCGATGTAGCCGATCGCGCCCTTGTTCGCCGCGCGCAGCCAGGTCTCGGCGAAGCATTCGCCGTAGTCGTAGGTGCTGGTCAGGCAGCAGTTGCCCACCGCCATGCAGTATTTGCCGTCGTTGGTCAGCGAGTTGATGTTCGACTGGGTGAAGCTGGGGTCGCTCCAGCTGGTCTCGCTGCCGTGGGCGGTGTAGTTGATGTACGCCACGCCGTCGTTGACGGTCTGGACGACGGCGGCCGGCACGCCCGCGCCGTCCGAGGCGGGATAGAGCCACGTGTTGCTGGTGATGCCGTGCGCGGCGTTGAAGTAGGTGTTGGTCCCGTAGTTGATCTGGCCGTTGCCGTAAGTCGGCGCATAGCCGGCATCCACGCCGGCGATCATGGTCACCTCGCCCAGGTAGCTGGGATCGGGCATGGTGAACTGGTCGTACATCATGGTCTTGTCGATCATGGCCTGCAGCTGTGTGGCGTTGGTGCAGGAGAAGCGGCCGTAGTAGATGTCGGGCACGTAGTCGCCGTCGACGGCGCAGTAGGGCCGGTCGGTGGCGTCGCCGCTCACGGTGAACGTGGGCATCTGGGCCACGTCGCCCACGAAGAGCACGAAGCTGGGCGCGGGCTGCGCGGGCGTGGCGTTGTCGTACAGGTCGTGGATGTACGACTGGATGGTCGTGGTGGTCGAGCCGACCTCGGGTGTGTCGGTCACGGCCACGATCATGATGAAGCCGCGCTGGATCTTCCAGTTCACGAAGTCGGTCAGCTGGTACTGGAACTCGGGCGGGGTGACGATGACCATGGTCACCACGTCGCGGACGTGGTCGGGGAAGCTGTCGTGCAGGCCCTTGGCGCCGTCGAACTGGGCGTAGAGGTTGTCGAAGAAGGGGCTGTCGGTCCGGGCCCACAGGTCGGCGCCGGAGCTCTTGTCGCCGCCCTCGTAGACTACTTCCAGATCGGCGCTCTCGACGATCTCCAGCTCGCCCGTCAGGGGCCGGTAGCTGACCGGCGCGAACTCGAGCCGTGCGAAGTCCATGGCGCGCAGGCGGCCCTGGGGCGCCACGGCGGCCAGGTCGCGTCCGACCCTGTCGACGGTGTAGGCCGACTCGTCGTAGACGAAGGGCCAGCTCTGCGCGTCGGCGTTCTTGGGCATCGAGGGCTGGGCCGGCATGAGCCGCCCGGCGATCCCGAAGTCGGCGAGCCTGACGGTGCGCGTCTCGACGTTGCTCAGCTCGACGCGGGCGACGGCCCCGTGGGGCACGGCGATCAGCGTGTTGATCATGGGCAGCTCGGGGGCGCCCTCGTCGTGGGTGGCGTGGAAGCCGGGCAGCACCAGGCGGGTGAATTCGCCGCCCTTGGTGGACACGTCGATGGTCTGGATATCGCCCACCCGCACGTGATATTGCAGGCCGCCGGCCTTCTGGTCGATCAGTTCGATGGAGGATGTCGTCCCGTTGACGGGAATGGTGCCGGCCAGGGCGATCGTCGCCGAGGCGGCCAGGATGATTGCGGCAGTCAAGCCGATGAGCGCGCGCTTGGGCATGAGCAAGCTCCCCTGAGGTTGAATCCAGAGTGATGTTGACCGGTCACAATCATAACATTCAATGATCACGAAACCATCACATTGGCGCCGTGATCGGGGATCATGCCCGGGACCGAAGCGATGCCGCATGCGGCGTGTGGGCCCCGGGATTGCCACCCTCGCCGTCGTTCCCCGACTTGGCCGCCAGGTGACGATGTGCTAACATGTGCCGACAGGCCCAATTGGGCCTCGATTCGCCTGCTTCGATCCGGAGGACCCTGAGACCATGGCTGTGCGGACCTACGTGAAACCGACTTCCCTGTCCGAAGCCGCCGCGTTGCTCGCCGCGCACGAGCGCGCGGTGATCATCGGCGGCGGGGCGTATCTGCGGCTGGGCGCCCGGAGCTTCGACGTGGCCGTCGATCTCTACGACGCCGGCCTGGACTACGTGCGCGAGACCGGGGACGGCCTGGAGCTCGGGGCCATGGCCTATTAGCGATTGATTATTGGTTGTTGTTTGATTATTGATATTTTTAGTATCTCGTAATATATTACCATATTTAATTATTCTTTCAAAATAGTATCCTGAATTTTGTCTAGGAGCGGTGAAAGTTAAACCGCCCTCCTGGTTTGGTTGGAGCCTTAAATAGAACCTTGTGTTCTTGCTCCTAGACAATATTTTAGATATTATCATATTGGGGCGTGGCGCAGTCTGGTAGTGCACCCGCTTTGGGAGCGGGATGTCGCAGGTTCAAATCCTGTCGCCTGATGCCTTCGTTCTTTTTAACAGTTTTTACAGTTTGTTTTAGGCGTATAGTTCAGCTTGGTAGAACGCCCTGATGGGGTCAGGGAGGTCGCGGGTTAAATTCCGGCTACGCCTATCAACCCAAATATAAAGACCCTTTTCTTTAGGAACAGGGTCTTCTTTTTAAAGAAAGTGTTAACAATATTAAAAAACAAAAGAAGGTAATTTCAATGTCACAGATAGATGAAGAGATTGATGCGTTATCATTGTTAAGGCTCAGGTTAAAGGGTAGCTTGGAGGGAAAGGGAGATCTTCCTGATCACGAAGATACATTAAAGATTATTCATGCTTATTTTGTTCAGTTTATTTATATGAACGGGGAGGATGTGAAATGAATAGAGAAGTGAGAGGGTCAGAAAGGAACGTAAGATGCCCACAATGCAACAAAAAGCTAAAAAGTTGTCAGTGCAAACCAGCGATGAAACTATGGCTGAAAGTCTGTTTGCTTATTTTGGCCCTTATGGTTTTAGCCGCATTAGTATATGTGGGTATCGGTTATAAAAAAAGGGTCGATGAGCAAAGATACAAGGCAAGTATTAGTAAGATAATAAATGATATGTATGAATACATTTTCAAAAGGAATAATAAGGATGTTTGGTGGTTTGAAAGCGCCTACACAAGAGATTTTTCAACAAGAGCTCAAAAGTTGGAAGAATCAAAAAAATCTATCATTAATGTTCTAGAAAAATATAAAGATACAAATGATTTAATGAAAAGGATAGCGAAGAACTTTAAGACATTTTATACCTCTGTGTACCTAAATGGGGTGTCGCAAAAAATATATCTGGAAGGCGATTCGATTTTATCTTCCGAAAGTTATGATATTGAAATATGCTTTATTTCAAAAGACCAGCGAAAAGGTCACCCCAGCTCAATGTATTATAATAGCGGATGGAAGGCGTTATTAATTTCTGGAGTAAGGCATCCGGATATATTATTTGCTGCGATCTTGTGCCATGAATTAGGTCATGCACTTTTCCATATTGTTGATAAAGCGCCATCAGCTGTTGCCGAACCTGGCTCCGATTTATTTATTCACGAAGAAGTCGTGATGCACGAGTTAGAAGCTGATATTATCGACAAAGGTACAAATGGTAAATATTATCAATATGTTGATAACTTAATAGCCAGTTTAAAAGGTAAAAAGAATTTTGTTGATATTTTAGAAAAAATTGGAGTACAAGATTTACGTGAATTAGATAAAATCACGGGAGCTGAGCAGTATGGACCGGCAGTAGCCAGAAATGCTAGCAGCGAATACTTCATTACAATTGGATTTCGTTTCATAGATCAGTGGGGAGGCGGTAGGTTGAAAAGAAAGATAGAATTCTATCGTTGGTTTACTGCGACTTTCAAGTAATTTATATTTAGAAATATATGACCTCGGTGTTTAAGCATTGAGGTCTTTTTATTTAGAATACTAGCCCGAAATAAAGAAAGCCTGACTTCAGGTACTTAAAGTCAGACTTCCTTTAGTACGCTTAAGCTATTTTATGCAAGAGAGATTCCTAAAATTAGTTTATTAATAATTTGTAGTTCTTCTTGGTTAAATTTTTGTAAAACAAATTTTTCCGCCGTGATTTTATTTAGAGATTCTGTGCGTATACCTATTCTAACACGTTTAAAGTTTTTAGTTTTAAGATAATTAATAATAGATTCAACCCCGTTATGGCCAGCAGAGCGGGAATCTACTGATGTTTTAATTTTACCTAATTCAATATCAATATCATCATGGATTACAGTTAGAGTTTCTGATAAGTCACTATTTTTCTCTTTCAAAATGCCAAATTTTTTAGGAAGTAATTTATAATAGGACATAATGACTTGAACAGCTTGGCCGGAATTATTCATAAATGTCTGAGGTTTAATGTGTATTACATTATTATGTATGCATATTAAAGCGTTGAATTTTTTATTATTTTCCCAATTTAAACCAAGCCGTTTGGCAATAGAGTCAACAGCCATAAAACCGACATTATGGCGGGTATTTTCGTATTTTTTACCAGGGTTACCTAAGCCGACGATGAGGTTCATAAATAATTTAAAAGTTATTTTCAATATTCAATGCCCAACAATCATCTTGAAGTATATTAAGGCAATGGTATTTTAGTTGTTGGCTACTATTTTCACTTTTTCGTTACTATCATCTTAATCGGCGTAGCAATAAATCCATATTTATCTCTTAGACGATTTTTTATAAAGTGTACATATGAAGAATGAAGATTATC
>JAHIYU010000191.1 GCA_018814885.1 bacterium
CATCGCTACTACGACCGGGCGACCGAAACGCCGGCCTTGGGGGTGAACAGGCGGCACGAGTTGAAGTACGCGTACTGATGAGTGAACTTGGCCGATCCATTTCGATCTCATCTATAGCGGGGACAATCACAGTGGCACAACTCATCTTTTTATCTGCCACCGAACTTTCCGGTGATACCGTGCGTCTGGTAGGTCACGACGGGAATGATCCCGCGGAGAGGAAACGCGAGAAGCAATGGAATTGGCGCACATCCTGGAAAGCTGCCGCGCGGGCGATGAACTGGCCTGGGAGATGTTGGTACGCAGGTACCAGTCCCGCATCTTCGGCATCGCCTATTCCTACCTCGGCGACAGCGACGAGGCGCGCGACCTAGCCCAGGAGATCTACGTGAGGATCTACCGTCATCTCGACGGCTGCAAGGACGCGGACCGTTTCCTGCCCTGGCTGATCAGGATCTCCCGCAATGCCTGCATCGATCATCTGCGCCGCCGCAAGGCCCGTCCGCCGGCCAGGGACATCCCCGCCGAGGATGCCTTGCGGCTCGTCTCGCCGGACGAATCTCCCGACGAGGCGTTCGCCCGCCAGGAGCGTTTGCGGATCGTGGACTTCGCCCTGCAGCAGCTGAGCGAGATCAATCGCGAGATGATCCTGCTGAAGGACATGCAGGGCCTGGCGCTGGAGGACATCGCGGGTCTGCTCGGCCTGCCCCTGGGAACCGTGAAGTCGCGGTCCAGCCGGGCACGGATCGAGCTGGCCAAGGCCGTCCAGACGCTGCTGGGCCCTCCGGCGGAGGAGGCGACGGCATGAACGAGCGCTGCGACCGCTGGTACGCCATGCTGGACGACTTCCTGTCCGGCAAGCTGGACGCCGCCGCCGAGACCTTCTTCCTGGGGCACGCCGCCGGCTGCGACCGTTGCCGGGAAGCGCTGATGCTTGTCTCGGCCGACCTGCCGGAGCTGGGAGATCCCGACGGCCTGGACGCCGACGAATTGACCGGTGCCGTGCTGGCCGCGACGAGCGGTCCAACCTGCATCCGAGCCGAGTCGCTGCTGGCGATGCGTCCCGACGGCTCGCTGACCGAGCGCGAGGCCGGCCTGCTGGAAGACCATCTCGCCCATTGCGCCCCCTGCAGCGAGCTGGCGAGCACGCTGGCCTGGGTGATGCCGGCGGTCTCGGAGCTGGCGGAACCGGAACTGGATCCGGCCTTCACCTACGACGTCCTGCGCGCCACCGCCGCCGCCCGGGCGCGCAAGCGTTCGGGCCACCTCGGGCGACTGGGGGATCGCTGGCAGGCCTGGTGGACGGGACAGGTCGGACGGCCGCAATTCGTCTGGGAGGCGGCCTTCGCGGCCACCGTGGCCCTGGTGTTGCTGTTCGGCACGCCGCTGTCGCCCGCGCGCGAGACGCCGGCCAAGGCGCTCCGGGTGGTCCGGGCCGGTCCCGACTGGCTGATGGAACGGGCCGATCAGGTGCTCGACGCAGCGGGCGGCCTCGCCGCCGACCTCAGCCACGATATAGGCGAACGCCGCAACCGCACCGCACCCGATCGCTCCGATCTCAAGCGTCACGGACAGGCGCTGGGATCGTCCCTGCTGCGGGCCGATTTCGATGAGGCGTCCACCGCTTCGCGTTCGATGCGCGAGGACGTGAAGAAGATGTGGGAGAACTGGCGCGGCTGTCGGCCCGGCTCCCTCGAACCCCCGGAATAGATGACGACCGACACGTCGCTCGAACAGGAGGCTGACATGGAACGCACGAACTACGACCCGGAAAACGATCCCGGCCGCGGCCAGGGCCCGTACGCACCGCCGCCGCACCAGGGGCAGATTCCGCCCCTCCCGCCGCCGATCTACGGCCGGCGCGAACTGCCCTACAAATCCCAGGCGTTCGCCATCATCCTGTCGGTCTTCTTGCCGAGCATGGGGCACGTCTACGTGGGATTCTACAAGCAGGCCTTCACGATCATCCTGGTCATCGCGTCGCTGGTCATGATGCTGGCCTCGGGGACGGCTTCGGGCATGGAGCCCCTGCTGGGCATGCTGACGGGATTCGTCTACTTCTACCAGATCTTCGACGCGGGCCGGCGGGCGTCGGTCTACAACAGTGTCCTGGAGACCGGACAGGCCGGAATGTCGGCCGAGAACATCGATCTGCCCGAGACCAATCCCTTCGTGGGCGGCGTGATCCTGGTGCTGGTCGGCTCGCTCGCCCTGCTGCACACGCTCTTGGGTCTGTCGATGGCCTGGTTGAAGGACTGGTGGCCGATCTTCATGATCGGCATCGGCGTCTGGCTCATCAACAAGGGCCGCAAGGAAAGGCTGGAAAGGCAGGATAGTCGGGAGAGCTAGCAGGACCCTACTTTCCTGATCCCGGGGCGGGCCGTCGGCCCGCCCTATTTCCGTAAATTCCCTCATGTAAAAGACATATCGGCCGATGATTATCCAGGAAATCGTCACCGTCGGACATGCGACGGTACGCATGGATACAGGAACAGGTGATGAAGCGTCAACGCATTGAAATCCCTGCGGATATCATCCGTCTGGTCACGCTGGTGGCGGCCTTCGTGCTGCCTGTCTTGGGCGGCATAGCCGTCGGGCGCTATTACATGGATCTGGTGCTCGACCACTCGGCCGTCCTGCTCCTGCTGGAATTCGCCTGCATGTCGGTCTCCCTGGTCCTGGCGGGGTTCTTCCTGTTGCGCCAGGGGGACGGCGATTCGACCCACCGCTTCTGGTTGGCCGGGTCGTTGCTCGCCCTGGGCACGATGTTCGGCCATCACGCCGTGACGCTGGAAGCTCCCGAGACGGGCCTGATGCATTCGGTGGCCGTGCTGTACGGCGCCATCCTGGCGGCCATGGTCTGGCTGCCGCCCGGAAGGCTGGGCGAGGGCGTGCAGCGTTGGCTGCCGCTCGGCGTCGTGTGTGTCTGCACCGCCACGGGAATCGCGCTCCAAATCTATGCCGACGACCTGGTCGTCTTGACCGCGGGCGCCGCGGGCCGGATCCGCCTGCAATTCGTGAACGCCCTGGCCGGCGTCTTCTTCGCGGCGTCCGGCGCCAGGCTCATGCTGCTGTTCTGGCGCCACCGCAACGGTTCGATGCTCTGGATGTGTGTCTTCACCCTTTTCCTCGGCACCGGCTGCCTGGCCATGTCGATCTCCGGGTATTCCTACGACTGGTGGTTCTGGCAGGTCACGCGTTTGTTCGCCTATGCGGCGCTGGTGATCTACGCCTCGAGTCGCACCGGCAAGGAGTTCCGGCGGCTGGATTCCGCTTCACGGGAGCTGTCCCAGAGCGCCACGCGCTTCAAGGCCATAACCGAGAACACTTCCGACATCGTCTTCATCCTCGGCGGCAGCGGCGTGTTCACGTACGTGAGCCCCGCCGCGGCGCGCGTCGCCGGCGTGAGGGAGGATGAGCTGCTGGGCCATCAACCGGGCGGATACACGCATCCGGAGGACCTGCCGAAGATCTTCAATGGCATCAAGCGGGCCACGAGCAGGCCCGGCGAGAGCATCAGGATCGGCACCATCCGCGTGCAGCACAGCGACGGCCACTGGTTGCACCTGGAGGGCCTCTACACGGCGATGTACGACGTCCCCGGCGTCGAGGGCGTGGTGCTCAACTATCGAAACATCACCGACCGGATCCTCTCCGAGAGGGCGCTCCGCAAGAGCCGCCGGCAGCTGACCGCCCTGATCGGCAACCTGCCCGGCATGGTCTACCGTTGCCGGGCCGACAAGGATTTCTCCATCGAATACGTGAACGACGGGGCCATCAAGCTGACGGGCTATACGCCGGCCGAGTTCGTGGATGAACGCTCCGTCAAGTCCGTCGACGTCATCCACCCCGAGGACTTCCCCTACGTGCGCACGACGATCTGGGAGTGCGTCCAGAATCGTCGTTCCTTCGAGCTGGAATACCGCATCATCGCCAAGGACGGCACCCTGAAGTGGGTGTGGGAACAGGGCGTAGGCCTCTACGACGAGAAAGGCGCGATGGAAAGCGTAGAGGGCTTCATCCTCGACGTGACCGAACGCGTGCAGGCGGAGGACAAGCTCCGCCGCACGGAATACTCCATCAACAGCGCGTCCGACGCCGTCTACTGGATCGGTCTGGACGGCGCGCTGGTGGACGTCAACGACACCGCCTGCCGCGTCCTCGGCTACTCGCGGGAAGAGCTGCTCACCATGAACATCCACGACATCTCCATCGACCTGGTCAGGGAGGACTGGGGCAAGGTGTGGGAAGAGGTCAAGCGGCAGGGGTCGGTGTTGATCGAGGGCGAGCACATCACCAAGTCGGGACGCGTCTTCCCGGTGGAGGTCTCGTCCAGTTACCAGGAGTTCGGCGGCCGCCGTTTCCACTGCGCTTTTGTCCGCGACATCTCCGAGCGCAAGGCCGCCGAGGCGCAAATCCAGGGCATGAACCAGGAGCTGGAACTGCGCGTGGAGGAACGCACCACCGAACTGCAGGAGGCCCAGGCCCAGCTGGTGACGTCGGAGAAGATGGCGGCGCTGGGCAACCTGGTGTCCGGCGTGGCCCACGAGATCAACACGCCACTGGGTATCGGCATCACGGCCGCCTCCCACCTGCAGCAGCAGGTCGAAAGGTTCAACAGGCGCTACGAGGGGGGAGTGCTGAACCGCGCCGAACTCGAGACCTTCCTGGGCGCCGGGCGCGAGGCCACCCACATGATCCTGTCCAACCTGAACCGCGCCGCCGAACTGGTGCAGAGCTTCAAGCAGGTCTCGGTGGACCAGTCGACCGAGGATCTCCGCAGCTTCAACATGGGAACTTATCTGCGCGAGGCCCTGGTCAGCCTGCGCCCGAAGCTGAAGCAGGGCGGACACAGGCTAGAGTTGAGCTGTCCCGACTCCCTGGAGATGACGAGCTACCCCGGCGTGCTGGCCCAGGTGGCCACCAACCTGGTCATGAACTCGTTGCTGCACGGCTTCGAGGATCGCGAAGGCGGCAGTATCATCGTCAACATCGACGAGATCGGCGAAATGGTGCGCATATTGTACCGCGACGACGGCCAGGGCATGTCCAGCGAGCAGGTCCGCAAGATATACGACCCCTTCTACACCACGAAGCGCGGGCGCGGCGGCAGCGGCCTGGGCATGAACATCGTCTTCAATCTCGTCACCCAGATGCTCGGCGGCACCATCGAATGCCAGAGCGCGCAGGGCCAGGGCACGGCCTTCGTCATCGAGTTGCCGAAACGGGTCCGGCGGGTGCCGAAGGATCCTGTCGAGGACGGCGTGCTGGCCAACGTGTGAGCTTTCTCCCCGGTTTTCCACCTGACAATTCCGGTCACAGGCGTTATTACTCACGGTCGAACCAACGGCAATCCGGAGGCGCACGAACATGCCCAGGGCCGGCACTCTCCTTGCAGCAGTCCTGCTGACGCTGTCGCCGGCGGCCGCCGCGAGCGCGGGCGACGCGTCCGTCATTCCCTTCCCGTTCCTGTTCTACACGCCGGAGACCGAACTGGCCGGCGGCGGCACCGTGCTGGTCTACCTGCGCGGCGACGATTCCGGCGCGCGGCCTTCCATCGTCTCCCCGATCTTCGTCTATACCGCGAAGAAGCAGACGATGGCCTTCCTCTCCGGCGAGTTCTACCTGGACGACGAAAACTGGCGCCTGAACGCCGGACTGGCGTACGTAAAGTACCCCAACACTTTCTGGGGCCTCGGCAACGACGCTCCCGACGCGGCCGAGGAGGACTTCACGCCGCGCACGACGAGCGCGAACCTGTCCCTGGAGAAACGCGTGGCACCGGCCCTGTATCTGGGCGGCCGGCTGGGCTACGCCCGGCGCACGCTGCTGGAGACCGAGGCGGGCGGCCTGCTGGCGGGTGCGGGTGTGCCCGGCGTGCGCGACGGCAGCGTCGTGTCGGCCGGCGTCTCCATCTCCCGCGACACCCGTGACAGCACCACCTATCCCCGCGAGGGGGGACGGCGCGACCTGGTCCTGGCCGTCGCCGGCGGGGCGCTGGGCGGCGACTACGACTACCGCGCCGCCTCTCTGAATCTGGCGGAGTACAGGGGCGTTTCGGATCGATCAGTGCTGGCCGTGCGGGCCGTCGCCGAGGCCAGGAGCGATGCCCCGCCCTTCGATCTGCTACCCCAGCTCGGCGGCGACGCCCTGCTGCGCGGCTACTTCGGCGGACGCTACCGCGACCGCAACCTGCTGGCCTGCCAGGCCGAGTGGCGCGCGCATCTCTGGCGGAGATTCGGCGCGGTGACCTTCGCGGGGCTGGGGCAGGTGGCGCGGGATCTGGACGGCTTCGGGTTGGACGGTTTTCATGCGGCGGGGGGGTGCGGGCTGCGTTTCGTGCTCAATGCGGAGGAGGGGTTGAACCTGCGGGCTGACATGGGATTCGGCAAGGAGTCGTCGGGGTTCTACCTGAGCCTGGGTGAGGCCTTCTAGCCCGACGCGTCGATGATCCCCACCACCACCGACCGCACCGGCGCGTTCTCCCACTGCAGGATCTGCCGCGCCCCGTTCCCTTCGTCCAGCACCAGCACCGTCTCGCCGTGGCCGGCTCCCACGCTGTCCACCGCGACCAGGTAGCCACCGCTCGGCGCGCCGTCGGGGTCGAGCCGGTCCACGATCAGCAGCCGGCGGTTCATGGTGGCCGGGTGCTGGATGGTCTGCACCACGCGGCCGGCGACGCGTCCGAGGATCATCGCGCCTCCTCATCCAGTTGCACGTCGTCCACCAGGCCGACGATGGCGTGATCGACCGGCACGAAACTGGGTTCCAGGGTCAGCGCCGCCTCGCGGCTCGCCTCCCAGGTGACGATCTGTCCGGGACCGGCCATCCGGGTGCCGTCCGCCGCCACGAAGGCCATGCCGGCCGACGCGCCGCGCTTGTCCAGCGGTTGCACCCACAGCAAGGGCACGCCGGCCAGTCCGTCGGCGATCGTCGCCGGCACCAGGGTACCGATCACCTTGCCCAGCTGCATCTCAAGCCTCCTGTTTCTCGTCGCCCAGTATCTCGGCGTTGTGCGGCTCGCCGTACGCGCAGGCGCGGAACTCGGTGCCGCGGTTGAGCACGTCGCGCAGATGACCGTCGGGACGGGCCAGCAGCGTGCGCGCGCGCATCTGGGCGCCGTCGCCGACGCGGTCCTCGGCCGCCGCCAGGGCCGCCTGCACGTCGGGC
>JAHIYU010000192.1 GCA_018814885.1 bacterium
CCTTGGCCCGGCGCCGCCGGAAGCGTGCTGGAGCCCGGCGCCGCTGGTTGCCGCCGCTGCTGACCGGACTCGTGACGGCGGTCCTCGCGGCGGTGGCCTGGTGGACGTTGACTTCGCCGACTTTCCGGATTGCGAAGGTGGAGACCAGCCGCTACCGCTTCACGAGCAAGGAGACCCTCGACCGCCGTCTGCGGGGGTGGCTGGAGCGGGACCTGAACATCTGGACCCTCGACGGCGATTCCCTGACTCGGGAGATCGAAGCCCTGCCCTGGGTGCGTCGTGTGAAGATCGGGCGCAGATTGCCCTCGACCCTGCAGGTGGACATCTGGGAATGGCGGCCGCTGCTGCTGCTGACGGACGGGGACGGGCGTCCCCATGCCCACGGCCTGGCCCTGGTGCAGAACGGCGAGGCGTTGCCGCTGCCCGATCACCTGCCGCCGCCGGATCTGCCCCTGCTGGTGGACGAGCGGGACGTCGCCCCCCGCGACGCCGCGGAGTCGGCACGTCTGCTGGACCTGCTGGCGGCCATGCGTGAGACCGGACTCGAGATGGCCTGCGAAGTGGATTTCATCCTGCGCGAGCGGCGCGGGCTGGTCGTGGTCCTGGCGGGCGACCGTGGCCGCCTCGTCGTCGGGCGCGAGGACTTCGCGACCAGATTGCAAAGGTATCTCGACGTGGCGGAGCGGGTGCCGTCCGGGGCGGAGATCGATCTGCGCTTCGAGAGGCAGGTCTACATCGAGGAATCGCGGCGCGCGTGTCGCTATGCGCCGGCGCGGAACGGGTGAAAGCATGGAATACGACCAGTTGATCGTCGTTTGCGACCTGGGAACCACCGAATTCCGCACCCTGGTGGCCGCGCCGGCGGCGGACGGCGGGCTCCAGGTGCTCGGCGCCGGTGTATCCGAGGCCGCGGGTTTCCGCGACGGGGATTTCGTGGACATCGGCTCGGGCAGCCGCGCGCTGGCCCGCGCCGTGCGCATGGCCGAGAGCGATGCCGACGTGGATATCTCCGGCTTCTACTACGGCATCTCCGGCTCGCATCTGCGGTCGGTCTGGGCGCGGGGCCGGCACCAGATCGGCCCCGGCCGCCGCTCGGTCACCGATGCCGACATCGCCGCCGTCATCGAGCGCGCCAACAGCATCGCCATTCCCTTCGACCATGCCATTCTGGCGACGAATCCGGTCGCTTTCAGCGTGGACGGGATCGGCGGCATCGTCGATCCCGTCGACCGGCGGGGCAGCATGCTCGAGGTCAACGCCTACCTGATCACCGGTTCGCGCAGCGTGCAGAGCAGCATCGAGAAAACCATCGAGCGCGCGGGGTATCACGCCGCTGGCTGGCGCATCGACGCGCTGGCCACCGCCCAGTGCCTCCTGTCTGCGCAGGAACAGCGGGAGGGCGTGGTCCTGATCGACGTGGGCGGGCACATGACGCAGTGGGTGATCTTCCGGTCCGGGCGGATCGCCGGCAGCGGCATGGTGCCCTGGGGCGGCGCCCACATGACCAGCGATCTGGCCCACGGCCTGCGTGTGGGGCAGACCACCGCCGAGGCGACGAAGTGCGAGAGCGGGCTGGTCCTGCGCAGCATGGCCCACGACGAGGTCGACACCGACGTGCTGTTTGACGACGACGACGACGTCGACGTCTCGCCCGGCTTGATCGCCGCGATCCTGGAACCCCGGCTCGAGGAGATATTCCGCCTCGTGCGCGAGGACATGGGCGCCTCCTTCGAGCCCGGCCTGCTGCTCAGGGGAGCCGTCGTCACCGGCGGCGGCGCCCGCTGCGAGGGCACGGCCGAACTCTGCGAGGAGGTGCTCGGACTGCCCGCCGAGGTGCGGCTGGCGCCGTACGGCCTCAGCGGCGGGCGACAGCTGCCGGACGGCCAGTGGGCCACGGCGGTCGGCCTGGCGTTCTGGGCCCTGGCGGGGGATGAACCCGTCGTTCCCCCCGAGGGTACGCAGGCTGGTGGCAGGGGGGTGGGTGGCTTTTTCAAGGGCCTGTTCCGGCGCGGCTGAAATAATACAAGATACGGGGTAAAAAGACTTGGACTGACACAGCATGATGTGTTAAAAAGGTAGAAGTAGCGCCTGCCGTACCATCTATGGCACCACCCGATCATGGAGGAGAGGGTCTGTCATGACGTTCGAACTCGTCGAACCCATCGAAAAACTCGCGCGTATCCGAGTCGCCGGCATCGGCGGTGCGGGTGGCAACGCCATCAACCGCATGATCGAAGCCGGTCTGCGCGGCGTGGAATTCGTGGCCGTGAACACGGACCTCCAGGCCTTGCGCGAATCGCGTGCGGACTCGGTTCTCCAGATCGGCGGTCGCGCCACGCGCGGGCTGGGCTCGGGCGGGGATCCGCTGGTCGGCCGGCAGGCGATCGAAGAGGATCTGGACACCATCACCGACGCGCTCGAAGGCAGCGACATGGTCTTCGTGACCGCCGGCATGGGCGGGGGCACCGGCACCGGCGCCGCGCCCGTGGTGGCGCGTGTCGCCCGCGAGCAGGGCGCCCTGACCGTAGGCATCGTCACCAAGCCGTTTCGCTTCGAGGGCCGCGTCCGGCAGCAGCAGGCCGAGGCCGGTCTGGCCGAACTGCGCGAGGCCGTAGACACGCTCATCGTGATCCCCAACGAGCGCCTGCTCGAGGTCGTGCCCGACGGCACGTCGATGACCGAGGCCTTCGGCTTTGCGGACAACGTCCTCTACGAGGCGACACGCGGCATCCACGACATCATCATGAAACCGCACCAGGTGAACCTCGACTTCGCGGACGTGCGGTCCATCATGGCCGGCATGGGCGTGGCGCTCATGGGTACCGGCAAGGCGTCGGGCGACGGCAGGGCGGAGTCGGCCGCCCGCAAGGCCATCAGTTCGCCTCTGCTCGAGGACGTGGACATCGCCGGCGCCAAGGGCGTCCTGGTCAACCTGACCGGCGGCGAGGTCGGACTGCAGGAGACCAACACGGTCATGTCGCTGGTCCAGGAAGCCGCCGGCGACCAGGCGCACATCATCTTCGGCTACGGCACCGATCCGGATCTCGGCGACACCCTGCAGGTCACCGTCATCGCCACCGGTTTCGACGGGACCTGCACCTACCAGCCGGTTCCTCAGCCCCGTGCCCAAACCGCCCGGCCGACGGAGCGCGTCGCGCCGGCGCGCACCGGCGCGGACCTGCGGGAGAGGCCCGCCTACGCCATGGCCGCCGCGGCTGGTACGACGCTGATCTCCACCGTGCACGACGCCCGTGTCGAGCCGCGATCGACACCGGCTGGGGATCCCGGGGTAACGCCCGGGGTCGCGCAGGATCCCCCGGCCTCGCCGACGACCATCCGCTTCACACTGGCCGAGCCCGATCCGCATCCGTCGCTGCGGCCCGAGTCGGCGCTGCGGGCGAGTCCCGACGCCCAGGCGTCGCCGCGGGGAGGCGTCGTCCATCCGGCCAAAGTATCGAGCCGGGAGGCGTTCATGAGCGACGCGTTGATGCGCGATCTGTCGGAGCCGGCCTACACGCGCAAGTACATGGACTGAAATGTCGATCCTGAACCGGATCTTTCGCAAGCGCGAGGATGACGACTACGCGGCGGGCGTCGCGTTGTTCGAACAGGGCCGGTACGGCGAGGCGGCCGAGCGCCTGCGGGAGATCGTGGGCGACGAGGACCGGCGTTCCGGGCCCCTGAGCGGTTTCTACCTGCGTCAATCGCTCGTCAAGGAGGGCCGGCGCCTCCTGGTCGCCGCCGACGACGACGGTGCCGTGCGCTGTTTCGGGGAAGCCGCCGTACGCTGGTCCAAGTATCCCGATCTGCATTTCTGGCACGGTATCGCCCTCGCCAGCGCCGAACGCTGGGACGAGGCGTTGACGGCGGCGCGTATGGCGCTGCGCTTCAACAACGATTACGTCGAGGCCCGGCTGCTCGAAGCCGGCTGTCTGCTGCAGCGGGACCAGAGCGTGAACGCGGCCGAGAGCATGAACGCCCTGCTGGCCTCCGGCCGCCGTGTCGAGCACCCGCTGATCAGGTACCTGGCCGATCAAGGACCCTTCGTGCCCGAGAATCTGCCGGACGACCTGCCCGCCGTGTTGCGCAGCACCATCCACGAGAAACGAGACGACGAGGGCGTGGCCGCGGCCGTGGAACTCTGCCGGGCGGGTGACTGGGAGAACGGCCTCGCCAAGTTGAAGGCTCATTGCGCGGCCAATCCCACCTATCCAGACTACCGCGTGAAACTCGCCGGCGCGCTCTTCCAGACCGGCCGCAATCCCGAGGCGCTCGCCGAGGTCGAACAGGCGATCGTACTCAACCCCCGTTACCGTACGGCGGCGCACCTGAAGGCGCTCATCCTGGCCGATCAGCACCGTTTCGCCGAGGCCCGCGAGGTGATCCGGATCCAGCCCGAGCTCACCGATCCGGTGGGCGGCCACCCGGGCGAGGAACTCTTCTGCTCCTATCTGGGCGCGGTGATCTCCCTGTTGACCGGACGGCGCGGCGAGGCCCGCGACCATCTGCGCGTCTGGGGCGATCTCTCCGCGACATTCCCCACCGCCGAGCTGCTCTTCGCCGCCAGCGACGATCTCGACGGTCGAGACGACCGGGCGCAAAGACGCCTCGCGGCGCTCGCCGACAAGTGGTTCGTCGACGAGGACTACCACTATTTCCTGGCCTGCCATCATGCGCGCCGCGGCCGCTGGGACCGCGTGGGCAAGGTGCTCGACGCCTGGCCGCACGGGGACGACTCCCCACCCTCTGACGAGCGCTATCTGTATCTGGGCGTGCTGGCGAAGCTGGCGGCGGGGCAGACCCCGACCGCCGCGGACATGCCCGCCGCCTTCGCCGGCAAGCCCGCCTGGCGACTGCTCTCGGCCCGCTCGCTGATGGTGGAGGAGCGCTGGATCGAGGCCCTGCAGATCCTGCGTGAACTGGCCGGCGATGACGAGACGACCGAGACTCTCGCGGGCTTGATCATGAAGGCATATCTAGCCGTGGACGAGACCGGCGACGCCCCGTTGCCGGAAGCGGAATCCGATATCCTGCTGAGTGACAGGATATGCCTGCTGCACAGGCAGGAGCGCACCAGCCAGGCCCTGGCCCTGCTGCGCGGGCACCGGGAACTCCACCCCGAAGAGCTGCGTTGGACCTGGCTCGATCCCGCGTTCTGGCTCGATCCCGTCAGGCGCTGGATCGGCTGATCCATGGCGTCCAAGGGAGTGCGAATTCATGCGAAGCCTGTTCATCCTCGCCTACCTGCTGGTGGCGCTGTCCGCCGTTGCGCGATCCCAGACCGCCGTCTCGGATGACGCGGCGGCGACCGCCTGCCGCGACGGCATGTCCGCCTATCTCGCCGGGCGCCACGCAGAAGCCGCGCCGGACCTTGCGGCCTGCGCCCAGAGCGAGCCGGCGCCGCTCGAGGCCCTGCTGGCCCTGACCGCCATTTCGCTCGACAGCGACAGCCCGTTCGAGGCGGTCGCCTGGTCCGCGCGGGCTGCCGAGACCTACCCGGAATCTGCCGACGCACGCTACTTCTACGGCCGCGCGCTCTCAGCGGCCGGCGACGCCGATGCGGCCTTGCGCCAGTGGGAGCAGGGCCTGGCCTTGAAGACGGAGCATCCGGGCCTGTTGCGCGAGTTGGCCCACCTCCATCTGGAGAGGGGACAGGACAGTGCCGCCTACGGTCTCCTGACCCAGCTTGTGCGCGTCGGCGGCGGCGACGGCTGGGCCCATCGCCGGCTCTCCGAGCTGGCCGGCGAGCGCGCCCTCTGGCGCCAGGCGCTGCGTCACTGGAACGACGCCCTGAGCTTCGGCCCCCAGGTCGGCCCGGATCTGCGCAGAGCGGGAGAGCTGGCGATCCTGGCCGGCGACACGGCCTACGCGGTGCAGGCCGGGCAGCGAGCCGTCGCCACGGATCCCTCGGCGGCCTCCTACGCGCTGCTCGGCGAAGCCCATTTCGCTTCGCGCGATTTCGAGGCCGCGGAAGCCGACCTGCGCCGGTCGCTGGAGCTGGACCCGGAACTGTCCGCTGCGCGCTTCCATCTGGCGAACGTGCTGGAGTTGCTGGACCGGGTCGAGGAGTCGGAGGGGGAATTCCGTCACTACACGGCCATGGAGCCACAGGACCCGCTGGGCTTCTACAACTTCGCGGTCCATCTCGACAAGCGCGGCCGGACCCGCGAGGCCCTGCTCAACGCCGAGCAGGCCTGCACCATCGATTCCACTTTGCTTGGACCGCGCATCCTGCGCGGCAGCCTGCTCGAGAAGCTGGGTGACGACGCGGGGGCGCTGCGGGAGGCGGAAGCCGTGCTGGGGCTTGCCGTCAACGACCGCGGACGCATGACCGCCTGGCGGGACGGGATCCGCGAGCGCGTGGCCGCGGCGGAGGCGTCGGCCGCGGCCGGCATGGTGCTGCTGTTGCATCTGGTCACGCCGGACAGCGCGGCGTTGGCCGGGGCCGAGCGGGATCTTGTCGCCGGTATGGATTTCTCGGTGGTGGCCACCCGCTACAGCGTCGGCCCCACGGCGGCCCAGGGAGGCGCCATCGGCTGGATCGATCCCCGGGAAATGACCGACGCATTGCGGCGGGCCATCGAGGTGCTCGACATCCAAGAAATCAGCCCTCCCGTCGCTGCGGGAGGGCTGTTCCATATCTTCAAGCGTGTCCGCTGATCGCCGGTCACGAATGGCCGCTCAGACGACCTTGCGCACCGAGCCGGTGCGGATGCACCGCGTGCAGACGTAGCCGCGCCGGATCTTGCCGTCCATCTCGAACTTGATCTTCTGCAGGTTCGGCAGCCAGCGGTGGCGGGTGGTGTTGTGTGCGTGGCTGACGCGGTTGCCGTACTGGGGCCCCTTGCCGCACACCTGGCACTTTCGGCTCATGTCGATTGTCCTCCTGGTCCTTGCATTGACAGACTCGGGAAATTAACATCAGCATCGCGGATTCGCAAGCAAAATCACCCGGATGAGGAGGTCGGACGGATGCCGGCGGTGGTCTGGGACAGCCCCGTGCAGTTCCTGAAGGGAGTCGGGCCGGTCCGTGCGCGTGCGCTCGACAGGCTGGGCATCGCCACGGTGGGGGATCTGTTGCGTCACTACCCGCGCGCCTATCTGGACCGCACCGCCGTCACGCCCATACGCACGGCGAGACCCGGCGACGAGGTGACCGTCCAGGGCCAGGTGCTCACGGCGGGCGAGCGTCGCACGCGTCGCAAACGGACGCTCCAGACCGTCACGGTGGACGACGGCACGGATGTGCTCTTCTGCCAGTGGTTCGGGCAGTCGTACCTGCTGCGACAGTTCCGCAGCGGCACGCGTGTCCTGCTCAGCGGGAAAGTCCAGTTGCATGCCGGACGCAAGCAGCTCGTGCATCCGGACTTCGAGCTGCTGGGCGGGGAGGAGGCCCGTCTGCACACCGGCCGCCTGGTGCCCGTCTATCCTCTGACCGGCGGTATCGGCCAGCACTGGCTGCGGCGTCTCATCCACGAGACTCTGAACGCGGCCCTGCCCGCGGCGGAAGAGACCCTGCCCCAGGATCTGAGGCGCAGCCGCGGCTTGTGCTCCCTGGGCGCGGCGCTGTCGGGCATCCACTTCCCCGCCGGCGCCGACGAGCTGGACAGGGCGCGGAAGCGCATGGTCTACGAGGAGATCTTCTTCATCCAGCTGGCCATGGGTTTGCGCCGACGCGACCGCGAGGCACAGGCCGGCAGGCGTCTCGGCGCTCCCGGCGATCTGACCACCCGTCTCGTCGCCGGGCTCCCCTTCGCTCTCACCGCCGCCCAGCGCCGCGTGCTGCGCGAGATCCTGCGCGACATGCGCAGCGGCCACGTCATGCATCGTCTGCTCCAGGGGGACGTGGGCTGCGGCAAGACCCTGGTGGCGCTGATCGCCGCACTCTTCGTGATCGAGCAGGGACACCAGGCCCTCCTGATGGCGCCCACGGAGGTGCTTGCCCGGCAACACGGCGAGACCATCGGCGGGTACTGCGAGGTCCTGGGCGTCGCCGTCGCCACGCTCACGGGCGGGACGCCGGCGCGCGAGAGGCGCCGGATCCTGGACGCCGTGCACGCCGGCGAGATCGATCTGCTGATCGGCACCCATGCCCTGGTCCAGGACGGCGTGAGCATCCCGCGACTGGGCCTCGCCGTCGTGGACGAGCAGCACCGGTTCGGGGTCCAGCAGCGCGGCCGGGTGACGCTCGTCGCGCGCGACGGCACGCCGCCGCACATGCTCGTGATGAGCGCCACACCCATCCCGCGCAGCCTCTCGTTGACCCTCTACGGGGATCTCGACCTGTCGATCATCGACGAGCTGCCGGCGGGCCGCCGTCCCATCGCCACGGCGCTGGTGACCGCAGACGAGCTCGCGGAAAAGCACGAGTTCATCAGGGACCAGCTGCGGCGGGGCCGGCAGGCTTACGTCATCTATCCGGTGATCGAGGAGACCGAGGGTCAGGATCTGAAGTCCGCCAAGGCGGAATTCAAGCGTCTGTCGGGGGGGCCGTACGCCGGGTTCCGGACCGGCCTGCTGCACGGAAAGCTGCGCTCTGCCGAGAAGAGCAAGGTGATGGACGATTTCTCGTCTGGCGACATCGACCTGCTGGTGGCCACGACCGTGGTGGAGGTGGGGATCGACGTGCCCAACGCCACCGTGATGCTCGTCCACCATCCCGAACGTTTCGGTCTGGCCCAGCTGCACCAGCTGAGGGGGCGGATCGGCCGGGGACGGCACCAGTCGTACTGCCTGCTGGTGAACGAGCGCTGGCTCGCGCCGGAGACGTACGAGCGGTTGACGCTCTTCTGCGCCGAACACGACGGGTTCCGCCTGGCCGAGGAGGATCTGCGGCGGCGCGGGCCCGGCGACATCCTGGGCGTCCGGCAGCACGGCGCGCCGGTCTTCCTGCTCGCCAACCCGCTGCGGGACGCCCGGGTCGTCGCCGTATGCGCCGAGGACGTGCGGCGGATCATCGCGGGCGATCCGCAGCTGTCAGCAGCCGCCAACGAGGTCCTGCGCGCCGGCTTCGCGGGACCGCAGGCCCGTTACGCAGGCCTGGGCGTGACCGGATGAGAGGCCTGATCACACCTTCACGGTCAAGGGGACCCGCCTGGATGCCGAAAGGAGAGTTGACGCCGCTCCCGCACCCGTCCTGAAAGAGGGATTCATGCACATCACCTGTACGGACTGCGGCAACGTCTACACACTCGCCGACGCGACCGTGCCGCGCCGCCGTCTGCGCGTGCGCTGTCCCGCCTGCGGCCGGGGCCTGCACGTCGACGGGACCGTCCGGGCCAGGTTCCGCGAACCGCCGCGGCCCGATGACCGCCGCGGCTGGGCACAGCGCCTGGCCCGGGCCCTTGTCTCGGACATCCTCGTCTACCATCGCGAGCGGCACGACGCGGCTCTCGCCGAGGGCCGCCTCCTGGTGGAGTTCGCGTCCGAGTTGGGGGAGGCCTGGGAAGCGTACAAGTTCCAGCTGGGGGACGACGACGCCTGCGCGCGCCACTTCCGCGAGGCGGTCAACGAGATCCTCGCCGGCGGCGAGATCCTGCTGGAACCGCGCGACGATGAGCGGTAGCCGGGTTCACTCCTCCCAGCGCTGGCTGACGTCCGAGAGGATGGCTTCGATGTGCTGTCTGATGCGGGCGTTCTGATCCGGTTCGAAGAGCGCCTTCTTGACCCGCCCGTCCGCATCCTTCTTGATGTAGCGCAGGGACTTGATGTCCTCCATGGGCAGGAGGATGTCCTTGCAGACGCGGACCTCGATGGCGTCCCCGTCCAGGTTCAGTCCGGGATTGTTGTGGGGATGCATGCCGAGGCCCCAGCCGTGCGCGACCATCGAACACAGCAGCGCCCGCATCATGTTCTGGCCCTGGACCGTCTCGGGATCGAAGTTGCCCTGCATGCGGTCCAGCACGCCGTCGACCACCGGCACCAGCTTCTCGATGAGATCCTGGGGCAGACCGATGTTCAGCAGGCGGGAGAACATGTCCTTCAGGATGCGGTCCGTGTTGGTGACGGGCATGTCGGTCCTCTCCGGTGGTTGACGTGACGGGATGCGTGACGGGCGCCGGTGCGGGCACGGATATGATATCGTCCAGGCCGCAATGGACTTGAACCCATTCTCCCCACCCCGGCCTGCGGACAAGAACCGTTGACCCCGGGTCCGCACTGCCTTAGTCTGCGCCCATGCCTAATCATGAAGAAACTACCAGCGATCGTGCCCTGCCGCCAGCTGCCGCGCAACAGAGGTTCGACGCGGGTCGCCGGTCCGAGCGGGACGCGGATCTCGACGGCGCCCTCGCCGCCTATCGCGACGCCCTGGCCCTGTCACCCGGGAAAGCCGACTGGTGCTACCGGCTCGGTTGCGTCCACCGCAAGCTGGGCTGTTACCGGGAGGCGGCGGCCGCCTTCCGTCAGGCCATCGAGCAGGGCGGCGAATCGGGCCCCTACCTGAACAACCTGGGCACCGTGCTGGACGCCCTGGGCGAGCGCGCCGAGGCCATGCAGATGTTCCACCGGGCCATCGCCGCCGACGGGGACAACGCCGAGGCCTGCCACAACCTGGGCGCCCTGTACGCCGAAGAGGGGCGCACCCGCGACGCGATCCGTTTCTTCGAGGCGGCGCTCGAACTCCGCCCGGACGCCGACGGCTATCACAACCTGGGTCTGGTGCATTTTCAGGCGGCGCAATTCGACAAGGCGCTCGAGTGCTTCGAGAAATGCGAGAAATTGGCGCCAGAACATGCAGTCACTAAATATTTTGCAGCATTGTCGCTGCTCCGGAAGGGCGTCTACCGCGAGGCCGTGGCGCGGTTCAGCGCGGCGTTGGCGCTGGACAACCGCCTCGTACGGGCCCATTTCTATGTAGGTGTCGCCATGCACAAGATGGGGCGGCTCGAGGACGCGCTCGCCGCCTTGCTCCGCGCACTGGAAGCCTTTCCCGACGACGGCAAGTTGCATTACCAGCTGGCGTTGACCTATGATGCGCTGGTCATGCCCATGGAGGCGCGGGAGCATTACCGGCTGGCCCGGCGCGAGGCCTGAGAGGTGAACTTGGCACTGCTCTACTTGATCCTGCTCGCAGGGGTTCAGGGGCTGACGGAATTCCTGCCCGTGAGCAGTTCGGGGCATCTGGTCCTCTTGCAGCACTGGACCAGCGCCTTCGACGGCGACGTGTTCCTGGATGTGGTCCTGCACGTGGGGACGCTGCTGGCGGTGCTGGTGGTCTACCGGCACGAGGTGAAGCGCCTGCTGACCTTCGACGCGGCCGCCGTCCAGTACCTGGTGGCGCTGGCGATCGGCACCCTGCCGGCGGTTCTGGCGGGGCTGCTGTTCGAGGATGAGATCGAGGCGCTTTTCGTGAACCCGCGCGCGGCGGCCGTCGCCCTGGTGGTGACGGGTCTGATCCTGTTCTCCACGCGGCGGACGCGCAGCGACGTGCTCCGGCTCCCCGGCGGTTGGCATCCCGTCGCGCCCCCGTTGCACAAGGCGCTGCTGATCGGCTGCGCCCAGGCGCTGGCCATCGTGCCGGGCATCAGCCGCTCCGGCTCGACGATCGCGGCTTCGCTGTGGTTGAGACTGGCCCGCGACGAGGCCGCACGT
This sequence comes from bacterium, assembly GCA_018814885.1. NCBI lineage: Bacteria > bacterium. Next base: position 11,593 of record JAHIYU010000192.1, read on the forward strand.
TTCAGCTTCCTGCTGTCGGGGCCCGCCATCGCCGGCGCCCTGGTGCTGCATCTGCTGCGCGGAGAGACCACCAGCGAGGCCGGGACCCTGTCGATGCTGCTGGGCGCCTGCGTGGCCTTCCTGGTCGGGCTTGTCGCCGTCAGGCTGACGGCGCTCATGGTCGTCCGGCGGCATTTCTGGAAGTTCGCCCTCTACTGCGTGCCGCTGGGCGTGGTCAGCTACATCGTTCTGGGTTGATCAGAGCGCGGCCGGCTCGGACCGCAGGCTCGACAGCAGGCTCGCCACCTCCGCCGGATCGTAGGGCTTGACCACCGTGAACTCGGCGCCGGCGCGACTGGCGGCGGCGGCCGCCGCCGGATCGCCCGTCCGGATCACCGCGACGATGCGCGCGGCGGGCAACACGCCCGCCATCTCCGTGACCAGTGCAGGACCGCCGGCCCCTTCGTGCGTGGTGTCGATGACGACCGCCTCGGGGCGCAGGGACGCGGCCAGCGCAAGGGCTTCATCGCGCGATCCGGCCTCGGCCACACGGGAGAGGCCGTTCTGCATCAGCAGGTCGCGCAGCACGTAACGCATGAACCCGGTGTCGTCCACGATCAGGATGCTCAGCTGCACGATGTGATCCTTCCTGTCTGCGGTGGCCATGACCGGGATCCGGCCCGTCGGGTCGCGGTCGAATCGCCATGGCCGGGACGCTCGTGTGCCGGCAAGACGGCGCGCCCGGTATCCACCGACCATCCATCGGTCGTATCGGGCAAGGCTTGAACGTCATGCTCCGGATTGGCGGGAGAGTGCCATGGGGGCGCGTCGGCCCAGACTGTCGCCATCCTGTGATGTCCCCGTGCAGATCTCTTGACAACTTGACGGAGCCCGCCGGGCATTCCTTGACATAATGTCAAGACCAGGGCCCGATCCTCATTTCCGATCGATCCCCACCCCGGCCAACAGAAATGCAAACAACAATGATCCAACATGTTACAAGAACAGGAGATGTATCGTCTCGAATGACCGGGAATGGTACGGATATTGTAGAGGAGCGCGCAGAAAAGAAAGAAAAAGCGACAGCGAGGTAGGAAAGATGGCAGTCAGGACCGGAAAAACCCCCAGGAATCGCAGCACCGCCGCCAAGGCAAAGCCGCGCCGCGAGAGCGCGCGCCTCATGACGAACCTCGACCTCTACTTCCAGGAGGTCAAGGCGTTTCCGCTGCTGACGCGCGAAGAGGAATGCGAACTGGCACGCGGCATCCGCAGCAACGATGGCAGCTCCCTGCACCGTCTCGTCAACTCGAACCTTCGTTTCGTGGTGTCCATCGCCAAGGAGTACGCCCATTACGGCGTGCCCCTGGAGGATCTCATCAACGAAGGCAACCTGGGACTGCTGAAGGCGGCCCAGCGCTTCGACGAGACACGCGGCTACAAGTTCATCTCCTACGCCGTGTGGTGGATCCGCCAGTCCATCCTCGCCGCCCTGGCCAACCACTCCAAGATCGTCCGCATGCCGCTCAACCGCGCCAGGGTGCTCAACCAGATCAAGCGCGCCTCGAGCGAACTGCAGCAGAACCTGCGGCGCAAGCCGCTGCCCGACGAGATCGCGGCCAAGCTCGGCCTGTCCGTCGACGAGGTGAAGGACACCCTGCCGCTGATGCAGGACAACTTCTTCCTGGACGATTACGTGGGCAACGACGAGGACTCCACGTACCTGGACTTCCTCGAGGACACCACCAGCAAGACGCCGGACACGGCGGTCATGGAAGAGGACCTCTTCGAGAGCATCGAACGCATGCTGTGCGACCTGAAGCCGCGCGAGGCCAGGGTCCTGCGCATGTACTACGGGCTCGGCTCGGACCGCGAGATGACGCTCGAGGAGATCGGCCAGGACATGGGCCTGACCCGCGAACGCATCCGGCAGATCAAGGAGGAGGCCTTCGAGAAGATCCGCAACTCGAAGACCTTCCGATACATGCACGACTATCAGGACATGCGGGGTATGACTGCCTGACGGGATCGTATCGAAGCAAGAGGACGGAAAGCACGACGGGGCCCCGGGATCATCCCGGGGCCCGTAGCTTTATCCGGCCGTGCGCGAGGCCGCCGAGTTCCCGCGCGAAGGACCGCCAGCGGTCCTCGGGTAGCCAGATGGTCCAGGTCACATCCTCCGAAAACGCGCTGTCCAAGACGTGCCCCGCGTGCTTGCCGAGCAGGTGCTCCAGCGGACCGATCAGCTCGTAGCCGAAGGCGAGCTCGAAGGTGC
>JAHIYU010000193.1 GCA_018814885.1 bacterium
CGCGGCCCCTGCTGTGGGACGTGGCGAACGGCGGCGGCGGCGCGTCAGCATCGCCGCCGGCCGCGCCCGACGACGGTCGCGACGCGGCCGGCGCGGGTGATGCGGAAGCGCGGTCGTTCAACCCCACGGCCGACGTACGGGTCTCCATCCCCTCCGGGCTGTGGTTGCGCGGCCAAGGCCTGGAGGTCGAACTCACCGGCGACCTGGAGCTGCGCACGGTTGACGGCCGCCACGACATCGGCGGCGAGCTGGAGGCCGAACGGGGCTTCTACCGGTTCCTCGGCCGAACCTTCCAGGTCGAACGCGGCGCGGTGTCCTTCGACGCGGGCGAAGAGCTGGACCCGGCGCTGGACATCTCGCTGACGACCCTGCTGCACGGCGCCCTCTACCGCGTCGCCTTCGGCGGCACCCTGCGCAAACCGATCCTTCTGCTCACCTCCGAGCCGGAGCTGCCCGAAGGCGATATCATGGCCATGCTGCTGTTCGGACGGCCTCTCGAAGATCTCAGCAGCGGCCAGGAAGGCCTGGTGCAGGAGCGGGCCACGGATCTGGTGGCGGCTTTCGGCACGTCCCAGCTCGAGGCGCGCCTCTCGCAGCAGCTCAAGGTCGACATGGTCAGCCTGCGCCGCGGCGGCGCCACCGGCGGCGGCGACGCCCTGGTGATCGGCAAGCACCTGCACCAGAAGGTGCTGCTCAAGTACGAGCAGGTGCTGGACGAGTGGTCGTCATTCATCGTCAACCTGGAGTACTTCCTCTCGCGGCACCTCAAGCTGGAGACCATGATCTCGCGCCACGACCAGTCCGCCGCCGCGGTCAACTGGTCGGTGGAGTACTGACACGGGACCGTCGATGCGCTAACATGGCCCACACGTAGCCCTGGAGGAGGTCCATGATGGTCAAGCTGCACCACCGCGTCAGAAAACCCGCCGCCCAGGCGCCCGGCACCGTCGAATTCCACGGCGAAAAGAGGGTCGAGCGCGTCACGATCAAGGTGATCGATTACCAAGGCGACCGCTTCGAAGAGCGTGAGATCGACGACTTCCACGAGTGTTTCACCTACCGCAACACCGACACCGTCACCTGGATCAACGTCAACGGGCTGCACGATACCGATCTGCTGCGCGAACTCGGCGCCCACTACGGGCTGCACTCGCTGGTCCTCGAGGACATCGTCAACACGCACCAGCGCCCCAAGATGGAAGACTTCGGCGATTACATCTATCTCGTCTGCCGGATGCTCAGCTTCAACTCCGAAAACCTGAGCCTCGCCTCCGAGCAACTCAGCCTGGTGCTCGGCCGCAATTTCGTGCTCTCCTTCCAGGAGCGTCCCGGCGACGTCCTGGAGCCGGTGCGCGAACGGCTGCGGCTGGGCAAGGGACGCATCCGCACCAACGGCCCGGGGTATCTCAGCTACGCCCTGGTGGACGCGGTGGTCGACCACTACTTCACCGTGCTGGAAGGCTTCGGCGACGAGATAGAGACGCTGGAGGAGGAGCTTCTGCTCGAACCGGGCTTGGACGCACTGCAGAGGATCCACCATCTCAAGCGTGAGATCGTGCTGCTACGCCGGGCGGTCTGGCCGCTGCGCGAGGTCGTGTCGAGACTCGACCGGGAGGAACTCCCCCTGCTGGGCGCACACGTCAGGCCGTACCTGCGCGACCTGTACGACCACGTGATCCACGTGGCCGACTCCGTGGATTCGTTCCGCGATCTCCTGTCCGGACTGCAGGACCTCTACCTGTCGAGCGTCAGCAACCGCATGAACGAGGTGATGAAGGTGCTGACGATCTTCGCCTCGATCTTCGTGCCGTTGACCTTCTTGGCAGGCGTCTACGGCATGAACTTCACGTACATGCCGGAGCTGGGCTGGCGCTGGAGCTATCCGATCTTCTGGCTCGTGACCCTGGCCCTGGGCGGCGTCTTGCTGCTCTTCTTCCACCGCCGGAAATGGCTGTGACCCGGCGCAAACGGAGGGAACCTCGATGAGCGGTATCTGGTGGGGCGGTTTCGAGTTCGCGGCCGGCGAGATGCGCGCCTGGCGCCTGGGGCCGCTCGAGGTGTGGATCACGCGCGCGGCGGCGGAGTTCAGGGTCGCCACACGAAGCGATCCGGGCGGGGACGAGTTCGCGTTGCGGGCCGGGGAGCCCTGCACCGAACCCGTGCCAGACGATGCCGAGCTCGTGCGCTACGGCGTCCGTGACGCGTCCCGCCGGCTGGAGATCGCGCCCGCCGCCGCCGACCGCGCCGTGATCGTCAAGTCCGAGACGACCTTCATCGTGCCGCCGGGCGGCGCCACGACGGCCTTCATCAGCTCCCCCATCTGGCTGCGCATCCAGCTGCCCGAGCCGCGGCGTCTGCTGCACGAGGAGCCGGCGCAACGACCGTCCGACACCTGGTTCGGCGCGTCGACCCTCGAGGGCGAGCTCTGCTACGCGATCCGCACGAGCGTCCGCTTCGACCTGAAGAACCTGCCGGTCCGCCCGTACCGCGCGGTCTCGGTGGTGAGGATCCTCAACCACGCCGACACGCCGCTGCCCCTGGCCCGGCTGCGCCTCCCGCTGCCCTACCTGTCTTTCTATGCGGACGGCGACGGCCGCCTGTGGACCGAATCGGTGACCCTGGACCGCAGGCAGGACGACGATCTGGCCGAGATCAAGCTGGGCAAGTCCGCGCCCCGCGAGGCCGGGCAGTGCACGAAGGTCACGGGGCCGCGCGAGGAGATGGAGAAGAAGCACCTCATCAGATCGTTCACGGGCCTGCTCGGCCTGCGGAAGGACAGGGAAGGATATGAACGCGTTGTTGAGTAAACTGGGCCTGAGCGGCCTGATGACGGCGGAGCAGTTCGCGGACGTGCTGCGCGCCCTGCTGATCCTGGCGGTGGGACTGCTGCTGGCGCGCCTGGCCGGCGCGGCCGCGGGGCGGGCCGTCGGCGCCCGCCTCGGCAAGCAGGAGTCGATGCTCGTCAAGCGCGGCGTCTTCTACGGGCTGGCCGTGCTGCTGATCGCCACGACCCTGAATCAGCTCGGCTTCCAGCTCAGCGTGCTGCTCGGCGCCGCCGGGGTCCTCACCGTGGCCGTCGGCTTCGCCTCGCAGACCTCGGCCTCCAACCTGATCAGCGGGCTGTTCCTGATCGCCGAGAGGCCTTTCCTCGTCGGCGACTTCATCACCGTCGAGGGCACGACCGGCGAGGTGCTGTCCATCGACCTGCTGTCGGTGAAGATGCGCACCTTCGACAACCTGTACGTGCGCGTGCCCAACGAGGCGATCATCAAGGCGCGCATCACCAACCTCACGCACTTCCCCCTGCGGCGCGTGGACGTGAAGGTGGGCGTGGCCTACAAGGAGGACCTGTCCCGGGTCCAGGACGTGCTGCGCCGGGTCGCCGACGCGAATCCCCTCTGCCTCGACGAGCCCGAGCCCCTGTTCATCTTCAAGGGCTACGGAGACTCGGCCCTGGAGATGCAGTACTCCGTGTGGGGCAAGCGGGAGAACTACCTCGCGCTGCTCAACGCGATCCACCTGGAGATCAAGGCCGCCTTCGACGCCGAGGGCATCGAGATCCCCTTCCCCCACCGCACGCTGTACACGGGGTCCGTCACGGAGGCCTTCCCGGTGCGGGTCGTGGAGACCCGGGCGGAGGATTCGTGACACTCTTCTCCGTGCTCTTCGGGGCGGGCATCGTGCTGATGCACGAGCGCGCGAAAGGTCGATGCATATGGGATCCTGGCTGAGAACCCGATTCGTCGCGGGCCTGCTGGTGACGGTACCTCTGATCATCACGTTCCTTATCCTGCGTCTGCTGTACCGGAACCTCAACGGCCTGCTGGGGCCCTGGCTGGATCGGCTGCTCGGCTGGCACGTCCCGGGCCTCGGACTGCTGGCGACCGCCATGCTGGTGCTGCTGATGGGCCTGCTCGCCGCCAACTTCGCCGGCAAGCGCCTCATCGTCCTGGGCGAGGGCATCCTGAGCCGGATGCCCCTGGTGCGGGCGGTGTATCGAACCACCAAGGAGATCGTCGCCGCCGTCGCCCTGCCCAAGGGGCAGGGGCTGCGGGAACCTGTGATGATCGAGTATCCGCGGTCGGGCCTCTGGTCGTACGGCTTCGTGACCGCCTACATCGAGCGCGAGGCGGCCGGCGGGATCGAATCCCTCGCCAACGTCTACCTGCCGAGCCCGCCGATGCCCACCTCCGGGGCCCTGGTGGCCGTGCGTCTCGACGACCTCTATTACCTTGACATGTCCAACGAGCAGGCGATGAAGCTGATCGTATCGGGCGGCATGGTGGCTCCTCCGCGCCTGACGGCCCGGTCATCCGTGACGAAGAACGACGATTAGCCCGTCTCTGGCAGCAGCTGGCCTGGGGGCGCCGCTCCGCGCCCTCCACGCCGGCCCCTGGCGTTCTCCAACAGCACATCGACCACACCCCCGGCTCCGCCGGTCGGCCGGGCCGTGATCTTCACGACCTGTCCTTTTCTCCGCCGCGCCACGAGGCGAACACGCCCCCGCCGAGCAGGGCGAGAATCACGGGGAGCGAAACCGCGGCCGTGATGTGGAACTGATTGGAGACGAGCATCTTGACGCCCACGAAGGCCAGCACCAGCACCAGGCTCGTCTTCAGGTGCGGGAAACGGTCCAGGGCGCTCGCCAGGGCGAAGAAGAGGGACCGGAGCCCCAGAATGGCGAATACGTTGGAGGTGAACACCAGAAACGGATCGCGGGTGATGGCGAATACGGCCGGGATCGAGTCGACGGCGAAGAGCACGTCGCTGCTCTCGACGAGCAGGAGAGCGAGGAAAAGTGGCGTCATCGTGCGCCGGCCCTCGATCCGCGTGAAGAAACGCTGGCCGTCGAAGCGGGGGCTGACCGGGTAGAACCGCCGGGCGGCGCGGACCAGGACGTTGCGTTCCGGGTCCGGGGGGGCGGGCTCGGAGCGCAACATGCGGACCGCGGTCACCAGCAGGAAGGCTCCAAAGACGTAGACGATCCAGTCGAAGCGGTGGATCAGGGCCGTACCGGCCGCGATCATCGCCCCGCGCAGCACGAGGGCCCCGAGGATGCCCCAGAAGAGGACGCGATGCTGGAAGACCGCCGGCACCCGGAAACAGGAGAAGATCATGGCGATGACGAAGATGTTGTCCAGGCTGAGCGACTTCTCCACCACGTAGCCGGTCAGGTACTGCAGCATCGCCGTCCTGCCGTCCAGGGGCCAGGCGGGATCGAGGCCGAGCCCGAACAGGTGGCGGTCGTAGAGCACGTGGACGAGGGCGGCGAAGGCCAGGGCCACCGCGACCCAGACGCCGGTCCAGGCGAGGGCTTCGCGCAGGCTCACGACGTGGGCCCGGCGATGGAACACCCCCAGGTCCAGGGTCAGGAAACAAAGGATGAGCAGCACGAATCCGGACCAGAGCCAGACGATCATGGTCTCCGACTTTCGTGTCGATCCCTCCGACCTAGCTCGCCGCCGTGGCCTTCTTGCTCGAAAGCAGGCGGTTCAGGTAGCGTGATCGCACTTGCTCGCCAGCCATCACCCGCTTGACCGGCGACAGCTTCAGGATGGCGCCGAACACCGCCGCCAGGGCGCGGTGGCTCCACAGCGTGCGCTCGTCCCAGATCAGGTGCTGCAGCTTGCCGCGCTCCACGGCCATGGCCACGTAACGGTGTGCCGCGGTCTCGGGCGTGATGACGCGCTGCGGACGGCTGCGCAGGCTCAGCCCGCCCTTGGTGCAGGCACGCACGCAGACGCCGCAGCCCAGGCACACGATCTCGTCCAGCACGGCCGTCTCCTGCTTCGGGTTCTTCCTGCCGACCGCCGGCGCCAGGCTCATGGCGTCCACCGGACAGGCCTCGACGCACTTGCCGCAGCCCTTGCACTGCTCCGCGTCCACCGCGGGGATGAAGTTGGTCGTGTGCACCGGCTGCAGATGCGCGAAGCGCTTGGCGGCGAGCAGGGCCTCGCAGCAGCAGCCGCAGCAGTTGCAGATGAAGCTCACGCGGCGCCGGACGTTCTCGCCGAACTGCACCAGGCCGCGTTCGTAGGCCTGGTCCAGCAGGTCGAGACACTCGGCCGTCTCCACGCGCCGCGCGTGGCCGTGGCGGGTCAGCGATTCGGCCGATCCGTTGAAGGTCATGCAGATGTCCAGGGGCGCGTCGCAGGCCCGGCCCAGGTGCTGCATCTTGTGCCGGCAGTAGCAGAGGCCGACGCCGATGCAGCTCGCCGTGCGGATGACCTCGCTGGCGCGCTCGTAGTCGAGCACGTGGACGGCGGCCTCGCTGGTCAGGACGGGCTCCTGCACGAAGACGCGGCCCAGGTGGGTCTCGCCGTCGACGAACAGGTTCTTTATGAAGTCCTCCTCGACGTTGAGGTACTGGTAGAAGAGCTCGCTTAGCGCCTGCTGGTCCAGGTCGTCGCGCACGCGCATCAGGGAGAACTCGAAGAAGCCGGCCATGGGCGGCGGCAGCACGTAGCGGGTGACGCCGCCGCGCTCGATGTCCACGAGCATGGCGCGGTCCGCGAGATCGTCCAGCACGCGGCGGGCGGACGCGGCGTCCATCTTCCAGATGCGCGCCGCCTTTTCCGCGGTGAAGGGCTTGATGGGGATCTGGGCCAGCAGCTTCGCCTCGCGCTCGTCGATCAGCATCTTCAGGATGGCGAAGAGCTTGTCCGAGGGCGGCGCGCCCTGGGGGAAGCGGTTCAGGCGCTCGGTGAACGACGCGTACCCGGATTTCACTGTGCGATGGGCCATGTCCGTACCGCCGTCGAAGGAGTGGATCGCCACGATTGTAGCGCGCTCACGCCTTAGCGGCCACGGGCTTCTTGAATTCCCGGTCGTCGGCCTATTCCCCGGTTGGTCGAAGTCGCACTTCTGGATCCCGGGAGCCTTTTCTCGATCGGGTGAGCGGTATCGACGGGACCGGGGTCGAGGCGGGTCGGGATCAGGGCGAAGACATCCCGTCCCGCACGGCGTAGGCGGCCACACTGTCCTGGATGGCCACGGCCAGTTCTTTCAGACAGGCGCCGCGCCGATAGTAGACGCCCTGGACCGTCTTGAAGCCCGTAAGCGCGCGCAGACGCTCGATGGTATAGCCCCGCAGGTAGAATCCCCGCAGCAGGATGCGGCACAGGCGCCCGAGGCCGTCGACGGCTTCCTGCAGAAAGCGACGGGCCTCGTCGGCGAGCAGAAGATCGAGAGCGCTGCGGGCGGGACTCTCCACCCACTCGAGCATCGATTCGATGGGCACCCCGGGACGCCGCTTACGCCAGCTGGCCACGTTGCGGCAGCGGTTGCGGGCCACCGTGATGGCGAAACGGACCAGATCCCCCTCGAAGCCGCCCCCCTCGCGGACATAACGGAAGGCTACGGTGAGCGTCTCCTGCACGATGTCGTCGGCTTCGAGAGCGTCCAGCGGCATGAAGCGACGCACGGCGGTCCGCACGGGTGTCTGCAGGGCGGCGTAGAACTTCTCCTCCGCCACCGGATCTCCGGCGACCACGGCATCCAGGACGCGGTCCAGGACGGGATCGCCGACGCTCTTGCCTTTCCCCGCTCGCTTCACCGTTGTTCCACCACGCAGATCGGGGATATAATGACGTCTGTCCCGGGTGATTCCATGCCTGATACTAGGACAGCCCCCGGGATCTGTCCATAAACCGGCATACCTCCAGGTGAGACGTCGCATGCCCGTGGCACCCTCCCATTCCCGTTCGATCCGCGGTCGCATCCTCCTGATCGCCCTTTGCGCCGCGTCGTTGACGGCCTGTGTCGGTTGCGGGGATGGCGGTCGCGGCGAGGGGCCGGCGCCGGCCCGGGACTCGCTGCTGTTCGATCTCGCGGGCGTTCCCGTCTCCGAACAGCTTGCGCTCGCCCTGGCAAGCGAGGCCCGGGAAGCCGTCTCGACGGCGCCGTCGCGACGGGAGCCATGGACCGGATGGGCCGGCGTCCTCGCACTCGGCGACGAGCTCGAGGTCGCCGTGCAGCGCCCCGCCAGCCGCGAGGAGGCGGGCGACAGGTTGTACGCCCTGTGGCGGGAGCAGACACGGAACCTGTTCTGGATCCAGACGGCCGTCCGCTACGACTATCTGCTGCGACGCGAGCGGGACCTGGACGCCATGATCGCGAGCCTGGCGGCGGACGACTCTACCTCCCCCGCCGCCGCCTTCGCCCGGGGCAACCGCTTCTACGGACGCGGTTCCCGCGGCGAGCACTTCCGCACGGCCGCCGCGCGCGCGACCGAGCTGGACGGTTTCGGGCAGGTCCTGCTCACGCTCAAGCTGGCCATGGTCGAGGCGGACGAAGGAGACTGCCTGGAGGCCGTGGACCGTTTGCTCGCGGCCCTGCCCGGCTGCCGGGCGGGCGGGCCCTGGCTGAGCATGCGGGTCTGGTACGACATCGCCGTCTATCTGAAGCGGGCGGACCGCCTGGACGACGCCATGCACGCCGCCGCCGCCGGCATGGGCGCCTGCCGGGCCACCGGCAGCGCGTACTGGTGGGGGCGATTCCTCATCCTGTCGGCCACCCTGCGCGAGGCGCGACGCGAGACCGACGCCGCCCTGGCCCTCCTGGAGGAGAGTTCCCGCTTCGGCGAGACGCACGACCTGCCCTGGATCTTCCTGGACGGCACGGACAGGGCCGCTTCCCTGTGCAGCGACCTCGGCGACGCCACGCGGGCCCTGCATTTCGACCTGCGGACCCTGGCCCACAGCATCGCCGTCGGCGACTCCTTGAACGCGCCGCGCAACATGATGAACATCGCCGACGACTATCGGCTGCAGGGCCGGCTGGATTCCTGTCTCGTCTACCAGGAACGCGCCAGACGCTGGGTCGACGCCTTCGACGACGCCCGCAACCGCGCCAAGCTCCCGCTCCTGGCCGCGGAATACCACTGCCAGGTGGGCAACTACGCGGTCGCCGATTCGCTGCTGGCTGTGGCCCGCAGCAGATCGTCGACGGCGAGCCTGGCGGTCGACGAGGCCGACCTGCTGCTGGGCATGATCCACCAGGGACTGGAGCTGGGACAACCCGACCTCGCCTACCAGGCCATCGCCCGCCTGGGCGACCTGCGCAAGGTGCTGCACGACGAGCAACCCGACCAGAACCTCGTGGCCGACTACGAGACGGCCACCGCCGAATTCCTGGCCGGGCAAGGCGAGTACGTCCTGGCCCACGAAGCGCTGGGACGCGCCGCTGCCGCCATCGCCCGCGGCGGCGGCGAGAGCAAGGCCTGGCGCTATCATCGCTGCGCGGGCGAGCTGGCCCTGAAGCGCGGCGACATGAAGACCGCCGAGACGGAGTTCACCAGCTGTCTGGACCTCGCCAGGCGCATCGGCAACCCCGGCCTGGAGGCCGCCGGCCGCTTCCACCTGGGACATTATCTCCTGCTGAGCGACCGCCATGCCGAGGCCCGCGACCTGTTCACGGCCGTCTCGAACAGCGGGCGGTACGGCGGCCCCTTCCGCCAACGCCTGGAGACACTCGTTTTCCTCGGCCGGGCGCTGGCCCGGGAAGGACGGCTCGCCGAGGCCGTGGCGCATCTCCGGCGGGCCGACGCGCTGCTGACGCCCCACACTCCCGCCGACCTGGTCGCCCTGGTCCGTTTCGAGCTGGGCAGCTCCCTGGCGTCCACGGACGCGCGGGAGGAGGCGCTGGCCACCCTGCTGTCGGCGAAGGCTCGCCTCGACGAGACCACCCGCGCGTCCATCCCCGAGCTCAAGGCCTTCTCCGAGGACCTGCGCCGGGATATCGTCTCGGCCCTCGTGGACATCTATCTTCATCACACCGACCAGCCCCCGGAACAGGACCGGATCCGCTCGTCCCTGGGCCTGGCCATGGCGTTGAAACCGTTCGCATCCGGGTCCGACGATCCCGCGCGGCTCCTGACCGCCGACGGCTCGTGCGCAGCCGTCTATCTGGTCGGCCGGGAACGCTCCTACCTGTGGGTCGGCGGCGGCGGCGACTTCTCGGTCCACGAGCTTCCGGGACGAGGCGAACTGGCGGAGCTGATCGCGCCGGTGCTGGCCGATCTCACCACACCCCTGCGGCCCGTGGACGGGGAGGCGGTCGCACGCCTGTCGTCGCTGCTGCTGGGGCCCGTCATGCCGGCCTGGCGACAGGACCGGTTGCTGCGCATCTCTTCCGACGATCTGCTCGCGTCGCTTCCCTGGGGCGCGTTGGCGATCGACGACGCGGGCACCCCGGCGGTGACCCACGGCCCCATCATCGAGGCGGAGCAGTGGCGCGACGCGATCGACCGGGCGGGCGACGCGCGGGAGCGACCGGGTGCGGGGCCTGTGCTGACCGTGGGCCTCGACGGCCACGGCGGCGGGAGCGACGCGCCGGCGGACCTGCATCACGCCGAGGCGGAAGCGAAGGCCGTGGCCGCCCTCTGGCCCGCCGACCGCGTCACTCTGCGCACCGGAGAGTCGGCCTCCTGGTCCGCACTCCTGGCGGCGGACCTCGAAGAGGCGAGCGTCCTGCACCTGGCCACCCACGCCGTGGTCCATCAGGGCGCTAGCGAACGGGCCTCGTTGCGTCTCGCGGGGAGCGCGGGGAGCGCGCCCTTGACCCTCCGCTCCCTCGCCGGCCTCGACCTGAAGGCGGACCTGATCTACCTGTCCTGCTGCGAGGGGGCGCAGACGAGCCGGCCGGGCGCCGGCCTGACCGGTTTCGCGCGGGCCTTCCTGGCGGCCGGCGCGCGGACCGTCATCGCGTCCACGGTCCGCGTGGATGACGAGGCGTCCCTCGAGCTGGCCCGTCTCTTCTACACCCACTGGCCGCAGGGCATGAGCAAGGCCTCGGCCCTGCGCGCCGCGAAGCTGGCGCTGCGCGAGGCCAGGCCGGAGTGGGCACACCCCTATTACTGGTCGTTCTACAGGATCATCGGCGAGGCCGGCTGATCGTCAACGCATGCCGTCGGGCAGGGATTTGCCGCTGCCGCCGCCGCTGCCGTTCTCCATGCCCCAGCGCGAGAAGTGCAGGGTTTCGAAGACGAGCTCGGTGCGCGGATCGCTGCCCTGTGGCGCCAGGGTTTCGAGACCGGAGTAATAATAGGTCCAGACGGGATCCGTCCCCTCCCGCCAGAAATGGAATTTGTAATAATCCGGGGTGTCCGGAAGCCACGGCGGGAAACAGAAGGTGACCTCGACCGGCTTGGAGAACTCCAGGTTGTGCGGCTCGAGCAGATACACGGCCGGGTAGTCGTAATTGCCGGGTATGCCGGGATAGTAGCGGGGGACGTAGATGGAGATCTGGACCGGCGTGATGACCGGTTCGAGCAGGATACGATCGTTCCAGGGATTCTGGAAACCCTGGGGCGCGCTCTTGCCCTGGATGATGCCCGGTTCCGCGACCTCGCCCGGGCGGGCGAGCAGGGCCTTGGGCGGTATGTCGACCGAGAAGACGAAACCGGCCGGCCAGGAGTCCGGCACACCGGAGACCAGGCCGCCGGCGATTGGATCGACCGTTCCGCTGATGACATCCCAGTCGCCGTGGTTGCTGGCTTCCCAGAGATTCGCAAGGTAGTCCTGGAGCCAGTCTTTATCCTCGATCCTGGAAGCGGTTTCGGCGGGCTGGACGGGGTCGAGGGCGCTCTCTTCACAGCCGCCGGCCATCAATACGAGGATGCAGAGCAGAATCTTGGCCTTTCTATTTTCCACCTCGGAACCCCCATCGCTCTGGTGATCTCGGTTCGGTTTCCTGTCCTGCTGAACAACGGCGAGCGACTTGTTTCACGGCGAATCCACCAGAATGTCGAAAACAAGAGTACCATTTCCCTGCACCGCGCGTCAAATCGCCCATCGGTGGCGGTTCTCGTCAGGCCGCGGAAGGACGTCTCCGACGCGCGATGGGCGCGGCCAGCAGCAACGAGGCCAAGCCGAGCCAGCCGAGCAGATGCACGGCGAGAGGTGCGGCCTGGATCCTGTAGCCGAGGGTCGCGGCCAGGCCCGCCCGCCGGAAGGAGACGCTGACGCCGCCGAGAGGCGTCAGGTCGGCCGGAACGGGCTCCAGCAGGACCAGGAAGCGGCCGCGGGCCGGCAGGGCCGCCTCGGCGGGTAGCCGGACGCTCGCGCCGTCGGCTCCTTCTTGCCAGCCGTAATCACCGTCGATCTGCTTGATCTCGAGGCGATAGGACGTGGCCCCGGCGATGGGCCGCCAGCTGAGGATGGGCGTCCCGTCGTTCAGGACCTCGCCCTCGACCGGGCGCAGGAATCCGGATTCGGGGTCCTCGCCCCGCGACGTGCCGGGCAACCGGGGCTGGGCCGGCGGCAACAACGTGGCCAGGACGAGCGAGGCTGCCAGGGCGAGACCGCCGCAAGCGGCCAGGAACCTACCGGGGCGCCGCACCCGCAGCTGCAACGGACACTCCGGTTCCACCTCGATGTCGATCCCGCCGGCGGCCCCCAGGGATCCGAGACGGTCGTGCACGGCGCGCTGCAGCCGACAGTCGTCGCAGACCCGCAGGTGGCGTTCCAGCCGACGCCACAGGTCCGGCGCGACGTCGTCCGTGTCCAGCCTCCAGAGCTGCTCGCCCAGTTCCGGCTGCACGCATTCGAAGCGGTGATCGTGATCCGTCACTCTGTCCATGGCGACTCCTGGCGTGTTTCTGGATGGGCGGCTGGGGGAAAAACCCGGCCGCCTACGCTGAGGGAACACGAGATGTTGTCGCGTTTCAAGAGGAACCCGCGATTTTCACCGCGTCTGCGAATAACCCCAAACCTTTCCCCGCGCTCCCGCGTCTAAACACTGTCCGGACAACCCAACGAGCCAGGAGGACGTGATGTCGAGACACAGGTTACTCACCGTATTCGCCTCGATCCTATCGATCGCCCTGATCACCGCCCCCGCTGCCGCCGGCCGGCATTTCCGGCACCACGACGGCGACGTGATCGAGGGCTCTGGCGTGATGGAGACGCGCAGCTTCGACCTGAAGGACTTCGAGGCCATCGAGCTCGAGGGCGCCATGGACATCGAGGTCGCCTTCGGCGGCAGGCAGGAGGTCGCGGTCACGCTCGACGACAACCTCTTCGACAACCTCGAGCTGGAGGTCAACGGCAGGACCCTGACCGTCGGCTGGGACAAGAGCTGCGATCCCGACGGCGACTGCCGCATGAGGATCACCATGCGCAAGCTCAAGGCGGTCAAGATCGAGGGCGCCGGCGACATCGGGATCCGTGACTTGTCGGGAGACGCCTTCGCCTACGACCTGTACGGCGCGGGCGACCTGGAGATCGACGGCCAGGTGGGCGAGCTGGACATCACGCTCAACGGCGCCGGCGACGTCGAGGCCAGGGCGCTGAAGGCCAAGCGCGTCAAGGCGCTCGTCAACGGCGTGGGCGACGTGAAGGTCACGGCCACCGAGAGCATCGACGCCCGGGTCAACGGCGTGGGAGAGATCGACTACTGGGGCGAGCCCGAGCGGGAGAAGACGCGGGTCGGCGGCATCGGGGAGATCAATCGCAAATAGAACCCTGGTCCGGATGTCTGTTCGACTGGATTATCACCCGATCGCGACGCGCCACTTCGCGATCCTGTCTGTTCGACGTCTTCGCGAATCGTACAAGACGCTACTGTTCGAAGACGATGATGTGCTCGTCCTGGGCGACGATCTCGGGATACGCCCTGACGGAATCGCGGTCCCGCTCCCGCATCGCCCCGTCGAGATCGCGGTAGGGAACGAGACAGTCGTGCTCCTTCAGGTCGTCGTCCCGGTCGTCCCTGCTCTCGACCCCGCGCCAGCCGTTCTCCAGCTTGAACCGCACCCATCCCTCGTGCTCCGCCTCCGCCAGATATTCGATGTTGTCGCGGATCATCGTCTCGACGAGGGCCGCGTCCACGGGCTCGCCGGCCGCCTCCGGCACCACCTGGAGACCGATCAGCGACAGCACCTCGGGAATCCGCCGCGCCGCGGCCACGTTGTCCTGCTGGATGCACAGGGGGAGTTCAGCGAACTCCACGTCGTACTTGAAGTCCCATTTCTTCTCGTGCGCCTTCCGGCGGTAATACGCGTGGATATACGGAGCCAGCTTCTCGCATTCCTTCTCGAACCTCTCTCCCTCCCGGACCAGTTCGATCAAGCGGTCGTAGTTCATCTGCCGGTCCACGTGCTCCTTGGGCGGCAAGCCGGATTTCATCAGCCAGCCGGCGTCGTCGCGCTTGGTCAGGGAGAGGATCGTCTCGAGGGAGCGGGCGCCGTGTTCGTACTTGTCGATCTTGACAAGCGCGGACAGCAGTCCCGGGTCCATCTTCAGTCCCTCGTCGTCGCCCAAACGCAGCATGCCCCGCATCAGGATGACGCGCCGGATCGGGAAGCTCGTGTCCTCGGGATCCGGCGCCCAGGCCGCATCGGCGCCGCCGCCGGGAAGCTGGCGGGGGTTGGGGCCGAGCACGTCCAGGTATCCCTTCAACCTGCTGACGAAATCCGGGCCCTTCATCCGCCTGAACCTGCCGGATTCCCAGTCCTCGGAGAAGCTCTTCATGGTATAGCGGGTTCCCCCGGCGAAGACGAAGACGCATCTGCCGATCGGATGCATGATCTGGCCCTCGAGAAAACTGCCGTCCTGCATCGGGGAAAGCAGGTACTGCAACCAGCCCAGATCGTTGCAGTCGAATTCATCCCAGAACACGACGGGGATCTCGCCCTCCAGGGCCTTGTCGCGGGCCTGGTGCAGGGCGCCGTGCAGCATCTTCGCGTTGGGCTCGCCGAACTGCGAGAGGTTGAATTCCAGGATGGGCACGTTCCTGCCGAGGATCCCTTTGGCGATCTGCTTGACGCCGAAGGACTTGCCCGCGCCCGGAGGGCCAAACACGCCGATGCAGAGCGGTTTCTTGAGGGCGCGGTTCCCCCTGTAGTCGCTGATCAGCCTGCGCAGGCCGTTGAAGCTCTCCAGCTCGGACCTGTCCACGGTGAAGAGGTTGCCGAACTCCCCATACGGCGCGACCTCCTTGAGCGGCCGCTTGCCGCATCGCGCCAGGAGACGGGCCTGCCCGTAGAGAGGGGTGCGTTCGTACGAGCACCGGTTCAGGAGGAACGACCACCGTTCGCTCGCGTCGATCGCGGCTTCCGGGACGCAGCTGGTCACGAACGCGCCCTCGTCAGCCCCCTTCTCGCCCTTGATGACCTCCGTCACGCGATCGTAGGGGAATCCCGGCTCCGTAGCCGGCGACACGGCACCGTGACCCAGCCTCAACAGGGTCCGCGTGGCGCGCAGGCCCCGCACGATGCCCGCCGCCAGGTCGAGCGGCGCGGCGGCGGCGTCCCGGCGCACGTGCTCCAGCACCGAGCGGACGACGGCCGCCGTCAGGCACGAGCCGCCGCCCAGCACCCGACCCTCGAAACGGTTCTCGAAGCAACCTTCCAGGCAACCCGGATCGAACACGAGATGGCGCCGCACCGAATCGCCGGTGCCGTCCACCCACAGGGCGCCGTCGTTGCGGAACGTGACGACCAGGTGGCCGCACGAAGCGAGGTCCTTCAGGGTGTCGCGGTTCCCGAGCTCGGCGAGCAGGTCGCGGACCGTGTCCTCCCACGAATGATCCCTCGAGATCATGGCGCCGCCCCGGCGCAGGTCCTCGACGGGGATCACGACCACGACACGGGCACGTCGTTCCACGTCGGGCAGCACTCTTTTGCGCAGTTCATACCACAGGTCGCCCTCGCACGCGGGATGGCTCATCTTCACGACCACCCAGGCGGGCGGGGGGGCGTCGCGGCCCGTGACCCAGGCCGGCCAGCCGTGCGCGGCGAAACGGAAGCCCAGCGCGGCGTCGTCGATGACGGCAACGTCGCAATCCCCCGACAGGACCGGTTCTTCGTCGGGAGCGGGACGCCAGTCGGGCCTGGGGCTGTAGCCGAGCATGCCGGTCACGCGCCAGACGCCCTGCTTCCGCTTGCCGCCGTTGTCGGGGCAAGGGCTCCAGGCCGCGTACGAGTTGTCCGTCCTCGAGCCGGAGGACCAGGTTTCGGTCAGCACCGCGTCGTCGCCGTCGTAGCATCTGCGGATCAGTTCGCCCAGCAGGCTGGCCCCGCCGGGTGCCTCGCGAATCTCCGTGCCCCTTCCGGTGAAGGAGGGATACAGCCGCTCTCCCAGGTACATGTGGTGATCGGTTATGGCATCACCGGCGACCAGAACCTTGATACGCGTCATGTCTACTTCCTCGCTTGGCTGATGTGTATCCGGATCGTCAAGCCTCGACCACGATCTCGTTGAAGCCGGTATTCAGGTGCCAGCCGGCGTTCTCCTGCAGCATGAGCTGCTCGGTCTCCCAGACCATGTGATACAGCCCCTCCAGGTCGTCCACCGCACGGAGCCTCCGCTCGAGATGGCGCAGGTGGCGGACCATCACGGCGGAACGCGTCGCCTGCTTCTTGAACTCGAAGTGGCCGCGCACGCCGGCGAAGGCCGTGCCCAGCGCCGGCAGGGCGATCACCAGGAAGGTCAGCACTTCGCGGCTCAGCGCCCCGTCGACGTGAACGGCGCGCAGCCAGCCGTGCGGCAACAGGTGGAGGATCGCCGTGACGAAGGTGAGCCAGAACAGGGTCTCGCTCGCCGCCGATACGGACAGGTGGGCGCACATCCCCCGGGCTTGCTTGCGCATGTGGAAATCACGCTGGCCGTTGAGCCAGGACCGACGCATGAAATCCCGGAGGATGGGCAGCGCGGCCGGGGGCGCCGACTCCAGCCGCGGCCTCTGCAGCCAGCGGCGTCCGAACTCCTCCAGGCACCACGATTCCTCGACCAGCCGGTCGGACCAGTGCAGCTCCTCGTGGGCGTCGGACTTGCCGCTCAGGAAGGCGACGAAGATGCCGCATCTCATCCGTTCGGCCAGGAAGCGGCAATCCACCCAGTTGCGGTGCCAGCCGAAGCGGTTGCCCAGATGGAAGATCAACAGGATCGAGGCGATGGCGGCCACCTCTGCGGCCACGAAGGCGTGGGGCAGGCCGAAGATGTACTGGGCGGACGCGACGATCACGGCCAGGGCGGCCAGCGAGAAGACGGCGACCGAGGCGCGGCGGTAGCGGATCTGGTAATGGCGCGCGGACAGGTCGACCTGGACGTAACGCGGCAGGAAATGGTCGATCACGGCCTCGAAGCGATCGGCCAGCCGCGCCGTTGCCTGCCCGTCGCCCGCCGCCGCGTGCCTGGCGCAGCTGTCGGCCAGCTGCTCCAGCAGGCTCTCCTTGCGCGCGGCGACGGCCGTCGCCAGGACCGCCTCGGAAACCGTGTTGCACAATCGTGTCCCGTGCATCGAATCCTACCGGGTTTCTGCGTCCAGGCGCTCGCGCACGACGCGCGCAGGATCCTCGCTGTGGATCCAGCAGAGCGGGCGTCCCCGTTCGCGGGCGTAGGCCACGACATCCGCCGTGCCGCCGGCGCCGCGGGCCGGCTTGCCGTCCCAGATCGCGACGACAATATCACAGCGGTCGACCAGTTTGCGACCGGCGTTCGCGTAGGCCGCGTTCCGCGAGCCCGGCGCCGCGAGCACCTCCACGGACGCCGCCCGCGCCAGCAGCGTATCGAACTCGACGCGGGACGCCTCGGTCGCGAAATCCAGACAGTAATCCGCCGGAGGCAGGGGCAACACCGCGTGCAGCTCCACGCCCGGCAGGGCCAGGCCCTCCCGCGCCAGCAGCCGGTCGGCGCCCTCCGCCAGCGAAGAGATGATGATGCCGCGAACGGCGTGGGGAACGTCCTGCGCATCGACGTCCGGCCCGAGGATCGTCGCCAGGACGCGACGCACCGCAGCGGCCAGCCCGTCGTCCGCCGAATCGCGGTGGCCGACCGCGGCGACGCGGATTCCCCCGCCATCGCCTCCCCGGCGCGTCTCCGTCAACTCAAAACCTCCATGTCAATCCCGCCACCAGATAGGTCCCACCATACCACCCGGCTCGAACCTGTCCGTCCTGATCTTGCGGCTCGTCCGCGTCGCCGCCCGGGACCGGCCCGCTTCTCTCCACATCCACCCAGAGGAACTGCTGGAGGGACAGGTGGAGCGCGCCGTCGGGGCCCAGTTGCAGTTCCCCCCGCAGCAGCAGCGAGCCGAGATGGATGCGCCGAACATCGAGCTCCCGGAAACGGTAATCCGTCCGGCCGAAGACCAGGAACGCCGGCTGCCACGTGGCGAGCGTGGCCCGGGGCGAGATCCTGCAGTAGGCGCCGCCCAGCGACAAGGACGCGCCGCGTCCCTCGCGCGTGTACAGGCAGGAGATGCGATCCCAGTCCAGGAACAGCTCGCCGTAGGCGATCTGCTTCAGCCCCATGAGATCAACCACGGTGGACGTGAAGGGCCAGCTCTCGATCTTGGCCCTCCCCCGGCCGTCCAGACGGCTCCGCTCCCATTCGGTCTGGAGCCGCCACGGACCGTGAGGAGACCACCGCCAGCCCAGCACCCGCGAATGGAGGCTGCTCTCCAGATAGTTCAGCCAGCCGAACTTCTGACCACCCCAGTAGGCCCCCGCTTCCACATCCGTATCCAAGTCGGCTTGCCTGAAGACCACGTCGTGCCCCCCGCCGAGGGCGCAGGACACGGCGCCCCGCCACCCACGATGCGCGCCCTCAGGGGACAGCTCGTAGCGGTGCGCGTCGGTGATGTCGGCGAGAGGGTCGAGCACGGTGTCGATCCATTCCAGGTCGCAGGCGAGACGGCGCCACGGTTCGGCGCGGGCGCCCACCCGCCAGGTCCGCTGGCCGAGATTGAGACCGAACTCCACGTGGTCGTCGACCACCCGGCTGCCGAACAACGACCGGGACTCCGTACGGAGGCGCGAGGTATACAGGGTCAGGCGGCGATCGGGGACGAGGCGGACGGCCCAACCCGCACGATCGGCGGGCAGGCCGGGCTCGGATCGCCAGAGAGGACCGACTACGAGGAACTCCAGGCCGAGGTCCCGCTCCCTCGCCCGCAGGGAGGCGCCCAGGATCGAGCCCGAGCCGTCCAGGCTCGTGGCGCCGTCGACGCCGTCGGCCCAGGTGGAGACCTCGGCCCTGCTCAGCGAAGCGCCAACCTGCACGTCCCAGGCGCGGTACCGGAGGGGATGGACATACCTGGCCGTGGTCATCCTGTCTAACGTGGCGCCCTCCCCGGCGGTCAGGCGCGCGGTCAGGGGTTCGAGATGGTGACGCTCGAGATCGAGGACGGGACATTCGGTGGACGGGCACGCGGACCACAGACCCGCGTCGCCCGACAGTGCGGACCGGAAGGCGTCGGGCAGGACACCCGACGCGTCCGCGCCGCCCGACATCAGCAGACCCAGCATGGTCCCGGGGACCTGGCCCGCCGCGAGGGCGGGCCAGAGCGAGACCAGCAGCAGCGCCGACAGGACGGCGCGCGTCGGGGGGGTGCTCACGCGAACGCCCACGACGGGTCAAGGCCCCCAGGGATCGACCGGGTCGCCGTAATCCACGTAGGACCAGTCGATGACGAAGGACGGCTCCCAGTCGTATTCCTCGAAGCCGAAGACGGCGCAGACGTCCGTGCCGCTGGTCATGTCCGGCAGCAGTCCGCTGAACGTCGGGGCGGGCCAGGCCGCCGCCCAGTCGGCGAAGGTCTGGTGCTCCCAGGTGATGCGGGGGACGTGGATCAGGGTCGCGGCCGTCTCATAGGACACGTACCAGTCGATGTCGATCGTGTGCTGGCCGGGCTCCAGGCTCGACCAGTAAGAGAACGAGAAATACGCGGTGCCGGACCAGTCGGGAACGGCCTGCAGCGTGGGAAGGTACGAGGCGACGAACGCGTCCGCCGCGGCCATGAAATCCGCATTGTAATCCCACATGTAGGTGTTCTCGACCTCGCCGTATTCGATGTCTACCGAGTAGTAGAGTTCGTACATGTAGTCCAGCACGTCGATCTCGACATCTTCGATGGTGCCATCGTCGTTGAATCCCTCCACGTCCCCTTGTCCCGTCGTTTCCAGCGTGACCGCATAGGGCGGCAGGAGCTGCTTCATGTCGACGGGCGGGGTGGCGAAGAAGTCGAGGAGGTTGATCGTCAGGGCGACGTCCGGCGTCCAGCCATGGCCGTCCCAGTCCTCCGTGTGCACGACGTCCCCCGCGAAACCCTGCCGGATGTGGGGCAGGTCATCGGCCTGGAATTCGAGCAGGTCGTTCTCGGACAGGTCGTCCGGATCCGTCTTGATGACGTCGTCGTCCTGGGAGTCGGTCTCGTTCAGGAGCGAGGTGATGGCCGCGTCGACGTCGTCCACGGCGTCGATGAAGCGCGTGGGTACGAGGGCCATGCTGGCGGCGCCGTCGAAGCCGTGCGCGCCCTGGGTGCGGAGTCTGAGCAGGTTGCCGGTGTCCTGGTCCAGTCCCTGGAGCAGGCCGGCGCCGTCGTAGGACGGCAGCTGGAGATCGTAGGCGACGACGATGTGGCAGCCGGCGGCGAGCAGCTCGCAGGCCGCCCGCAGGGCCAGGATGTCCGTCCGGTCGATCTCGGCGGGGTCCTCATCCAGGTCGCCCTGCATGCGGGGGCTGACCATGTAGATGAAATCCATATCGTCGGCCACCGGCCCGAGCAGGCCGATGACCTCCTCGGTACGATGCAGGATGATCGTCTGGAAGATGTTCTGCACGCGCGTGATCTGCGGTTCAGTGACCTGCAACGCGGACTTGACGTTCGCCATGACCGTGTGGGTGACGATGTCGAAGGGCAGGTCGAAGGCGCCATCGCCCGAGGGCATGCCCAGGGGAATGCCGAGATGGCGTCCGCGCGACTTGGCGGCCTCGAAGGGGGTGTTCTCGTCGAGATAGGCTTTCCACTCGTCGAAGGCGTCGTTCACCTCTTCGTCGACCGACAGGATCAGCAGGCTGGTGACGGCGAGACCGAACCTGGCCTGGGTGTTCGAGGCGTCGGCCTCGTAGGCGATGCGATAGAGTCTCTCGGCCTCGCCGAAGTCGATGTCGTTCGGGACGTCGGGGTCGACGGCGTCGGGTTCGAGATACTCGTAGAGCCGGGCCTCGAGTTCGTTGCGAGCGGCCTCCAGTTCCGGATCGATCGGGTCGTCAGGGTCGACGGGATCGTCCGAGCACGATGCGAGGAACAGCAACCCGGTCGACAGGAGAAAGATCAGGAACAGGCGGGTTCTTGCGTCGAGCGACATGATACAACTCCTCGTTCAGTGCTTTTATTCTTTCCGCGATGAAGAAGCGGCTTCCCCACCCGGAACCGACATCCTCGAAGGCGACTATCTGACGAGCACCAGCTGCCTGGTCTCTTCGACTCCGGGCGCCGCGAGACGGTAGAAATAGTTTCCGGACGCCACCTTGCGGCCGGTCTCGTCCGTTCCGTCCCAGACGGCTTCGTGTCGCCCGGCGGGCATATCGCCGGCCACCAGGGTCCGGACGAGGCGGCCCGCGAGATCGAAGAGGCGCAGGACGACCGCGCCACCCCCGTCGGGCACCGTGTAGGCGATGCGGGTGCGGGGGTTGAACGGGTTGGGGTGGTTCTGCTCGAGGAAGACCGTGGGCCGGGCCACGGCGTCATCGAGGACCGGTGTGGCTTCGGTGCAGTAGATGGCGAAGCGGCAGGAGGGTCGGCCGCCCGCCTGGCGGAAGTCGCCGCCGACGGCCAGGACCTGGCCCATCACGGCCAGTGCCCCGACTTCGCTGCTGGAGTATCCGTTCCCGATCCCGGAGCCCAGGCCGCTCCAGGAGTCGCCGTCCCAGGCGACGATGTTGTGGGCCACCATCCCGTCCACGTAGCCGATGCTGCCGCCGACGTAGAGCCGGCCGTCGTATTCGACCATGTCTCCGATGACTGCCGAGCCGCCGAACTCGCCGGTCATCTCGGAGACGAGGCCCGTCCAGGAAGCGCCGTCCCAGGCGGCAAGGCCGTCGGCGAACTCCCCCCCCGCGATGTCGAAATATCCGCCGACGATCAGATCGCCTTCGTACACGGTCATGCTTGTGACGGAACCGTACAACCCGGTTCCCAGGGAATACCAGTCCGCCCCGTCATGCCCGGCGATATAGTCGTAGCCGTTGATGTCGTAACCGCCGGCGATCAGGTCACCGCCGTAGACCGCCAAGGCGTAGACCTCGGCGTAGGATCCGGCCTCGAGGTTCGTCCAGGACGCTCCGTTCCAGCTCGCGACGCCATCCATCGGGTCGGCGCCGGAATACTCGAACTCGCCGCCGGCGACAAGCTGACCGTCGTGGGAGACCAGGGCGCGCACCGGGCTGTATTCGCTGTATCCGTCGAGCCCGTACCCCAGGGCCGACCAGCCCGATCCGTTCCAGCACGCGATGTTCCTGGCCGGGACGCCCCCTATCTCCGAGAAGTGACCGCCCGCGTACAGCTGCCCATCATGGACCGCCAGGGCGACGATCCAGTCGTCATCGTCGGCGAGACCCGAACCCAGCGGGTACCAGTCGGTGCCGTCCCAGCGCACGATGCAGCCCGCTGCGATGTTGCCGGCGTGGGTGAATTCGCCGGCGATGATCAGGTCGCCGTCGTAAATCGTCATGGCGAGGATGCTGTCCGAGAAACCGTCGCCGACGAGGCCGCTCCATTCCGCTCCGTCAAAGACGTACATGCCGTGGTCGCCATCCCACGAATAGGCGGATATGAAGAGCAGGCCCGCATAGTCCAGCATCACGGTGATCTCGAGATCCGATTCCTCTCCCGTCATGGGCGTCCAGAGCGGGTCGTCCCAGCGATAGATCAAGGCGCCGCCGGAGGAATACCCCCTGCCGGCATAGAGCACGCCATCGACGTCGGCCAGACAGGTCGCCCAGTCGCCGAAACCGCCGCCCAGGGCGGACCAGGAGCCGCCGTTCCAGGCGGCGACACCATGGGCCGGCACCATGCCCGCCGAAGAGAAGTTCCCGCCCGCGATCAGCCGGCCGTCGTGCACGGCCAGGGCCTGCACGTCCGAATCGGTGCCGTTCGCCAGCGCGGACCAGGAATCGCCGTCCCAGGCGGCGATGTGGTTGACGATCATCGGGCCCGCCGACGTGAAGTCGCCGGCGGTGTAGAGCATCCCGTCGTACTCGGCAAGGGCCTCGACCTCGTCGTTGAGCCCGTCGCCGAGGGGGCTCCAGGCCAGGCCGTCCCAGGCGGCGATGCGATTGGCGTAGCCCGCGCCCGCGACGGTGAACTCGCCGGCGGCCACGAGCAGGCCGCCGTAGGTCGTCAACGCTTCGACGCGGTCGTTCATGCCGTAGCCGAGCGCATGCCAGTCCTGGCCGTCGAACCTGGCGATCCTGTTGGCGACGACGCCGCCCGCGATCGTGAATTCACCGCCCACGATCAGGTCGTCGCCGTGAACGGCGAGCGCGTAGGCCCACCCGTTGATCTCTGCGTTCAGGATCTCCCAGTTGCCGTTGGTCCAGCGGTAAAGGACGCCCGACACGACCACGACGAGTTGATCGTCCCAGACGACCGCCGCGCTGGCGGAACCGTCGAGGGTGGGATCGGGAAAGGTCATGATCCAGAACTCGTCGCCGGGCAGCTTGGCGTCCGACACCGGCATGCGGGTACCGGGAGCCAGGCGGTAGCCGTCGAAGTTGACGGGGCCCTGATAGCCCGCAGCGCGCAAGGCGTCCAGGTCGACCCGGCCGTCCGGCAGCAGGTAGGAATCGAGGGCGGGCGGAGGGACGTCGCCCGCGACGGCCTGCACGAGGCCGGCGGACGAGATCGCCGTGAACAGCAGCGCCAGCATCAGCAATCTGAAGCAGAACAGCCCGTGGTGCGTCCTCATGTCTCTGCCTTTCTCATCGGTGTCCTCGACAGGAACCATCCGGTTGCAAAGAGGGCCGGGAGGGAAGCGTCCGCCCCCCTCCCGGCCGATATCGGTCTACTTCATCAACAGCATCTTCTGCGTCTTCATCGCGTCGCCGGTCACCAGGCGATACAGGTACACGCCGCTGGAGACGCGCCGGCCCGCATGGTCGTCGCCTTCCCAGACCGCGGCGTGGTAGCCGGCCGGTCTGTCCTCGTCCACGAGCGTCGCGACCAGACGGCCGCGCAGGTCGTAGATCCCGAGCTTCACCCTGCCGTCGCGCGGCAGCCCGTAACGGATAGTCGTCAGCGGGTTGAACGGGTTCGGGAAGTTGGCGAAGAGCGTCACCTGGCGGGGGATCGCCTCTTCCGCGGGCAACGCCTCGGCGATGTAGTCCGCGTCGCCCACCACGAGCTTCAGGGCGTGCGGCGAACCGCTGCTGGCGCCAACGAACGTGTACGTGTCCATCTCGCGCAGGTCGACGTTGATCAGCAGCAGCTCGTCCCGCAGCCAGACCTGGTGGTCGGCGGGCACCGACTCGACGCCGGAGAACGTCAGTTCGACGCGCCCCTCCACGTTGGTGCGCACCTCCAGATCCCAGCTCTGGCCACCGCTCTCGGCGTCGACCGGGCGGGCGTCCCTGCAGTAGGCGGGGAAGGGCGTCTCCCATTCGGGATGCGGGAAGCTGACGGTGACGTAGTCGCCGATCACCGGCGGTTCGGGGCGATCAAGGCGATCCCAGTCCGTGTCGGCCTTCTCGTAGACGGCCGCCGTGTTGTCGTTGTCGAGCGCCGCGCCGGTGCGGGCCTCGATACCGACGGCCCACAGGGGTGGCGGATCCGACGCGGGCATCACCTTGTTCTGCGCACCCACCGGGTCGATCAGCAGCCGGTCGTCGTCGCTGTTCGCGGCGACCAGGTAACCGTTGAAGGGTTCCAGGGAGCTGGCCCCCGAGAGCGCCGCCCACGAGCCGACGAAGTTGCGCATGTCGACAGGGTCGCCCGACTCCAGGCTGACGCCGATCATGGGCACCGCGTAGTTGTACGGGTTGCCGATCAGGTTCCAGCCTTCGTTCAGGTTGATCGCGAACGGCGCGGCGGTGGGCACGGTGCCGCCCGGACCTGCGTCGAAGTACAGGCCGGCCTGCTTGACGATCAGGAAGAACCCGCGACCCGGGATCACGTCGCCGCAGTTGGGAAACTCCGAGTTCTCCCACGATTGCGACTCGTTCAGACCGAACAGCCTCCACTTCGCCGGATCATATGTCCCGAAATCGTCCTCGAACACGGGCCCCGGCCGCGGGTCGTCCAGTTCCAGCGGGATGGAGATCATGCGATAGGCGCTCTGCTCGGTCCCGCCCGGCTGGGAACTGGGGTTGGACAGGAGGGTGACGGTGATCGTCAACGCCCCGTGCGCCGATTCGCCCAGGTTGTCCGCCATGTCGCGGGCGCTCACGTAGCAGTCCACGCCGGCCGCGGTGACCGACGCGCCCGGGATCGTGCCCGCATAGGTGTCGGGCGTCGCGGTCGGGCTCATGACCACGTCGGTGTAGGCTCCTGACGCCCCCTCGCAATAGTGGAGTGTGACCGTGCCGTCCTGGATGCCGCCGTTGTCGGTCGCCGACGCGGTGACGGTGATCGACTCGCCCACGGACGCCGGGGTGATGCCGGTGATCGCGACGGCCGGCGGCGGATCGATGGGCAGCATGTCCTCGATGGCCGAGTTGTCATTGGGGTTGTCGTCGATGCCGTTCAGGCTGACGATCTCGGCCTGGTTGGTGATCTCGTCCAGCACGTCCGCGGTCACGACGATATTCAGCGTGGCGCTCGCCCCGTCGAGCAGGGAGTCGATCGTCCACAGGCTGGTGGCATCATCGTAGTCACCTGCGCTGGAGGTGTCGGAGACCCAGGTCACCCCCGACGGCAGGACGTCGCGGATCACGATGTCGGACGTATCGTCGGGACCGTTGTTGACGACGGTCAGCGTGTAGGTCACGTTCGTGTTGACCGGCGGCGCGTCGTCGCTCACGTCCTTGCTCAGGGCCAGGTCGGCGAAGGTCAGGTGTCCGCCGGCCCAGGCCAGGTTGTTGTCGACGCGCGGATCCGGCAGGCTGCTGCCGGAGATCTCGGCGGTGTTGGTGAACGGTTCCGCGAGCAGGACGTCGGCGTAGATCGTCAGGGACTTGCTGTTGGCGGCGCCCGGCAACAGATCGCCCACGAGCCAGTCGCCGCCGATCTCGTCGTAGGTCACGCCCGTCTGGTCATAGCCCGTGAGCGTCAGCACGTTCGCCGGCAGCAGATCCTGCACGTGCACGTCGGTGGCCGTGCTGGGTCCGTTGTTCTTGACGGTCACGACGAAGATGATGGGGTCGCCCTGGCCCGGATAGGAGTTGTCCAGCGTCTTGGTGACCGCCAGATCCGCGGCCCGGCCCACGATGGCGACCTCGGCGCTGTTGTTGACCTGGATCGGATCGGCCTGGTCGGCCCCCACGATCGTCGCCGTGTTGACGATCTCGGCGGCCAGATCCACCTCGGCCTCGATGGTCAGGGTGTCCTGCTCGCCGTAGGCCAAAGTGTCCAGGCTCCAGATGCCGGTCCCCATGTCGTAGCTGCCGGCCGACGGCGTGGCCGACACGAAGGTCAGACCCGGCGCGGACCGGTCCAGGATGCACAGCCCCGTGGCGTCGTATTCGCTGTCGGTGTGGTTTTCCACGATGACCTCGAAGGTCACGGTATCGCCGAGCGCCGGGTATGTCTCGTCGACGCTCTTGGTCACGGACACGTCTACGGGATCGGACGACACGGTCGCGCAGATCATGTCGTTGTTGGGATTGGGATCGGCCTGATCGCTGGACGCGATGAACGCGCAGTTGGTCACGGGATCCTCGGTCGCCATGTCGGCGCCGATCTGCAGGACAAGCTCCTGGCCGACGCCCAGCTCGGCGATGGTCCAGGTGCCGTCCTCGAAATCCGAGTCTGCCGCGGACCAGATGTAGCTCACATCCGTCAGGCCCTCGGGCTCCTCGTCGACCACGACGACGTTGTAGGCGGTCGAGGGGCCATTGTTTTCAATGGTCAGCGAGAAAGTGACGGTGTCCCCGAGTCCCGGACTGTACGGATCGGCCGTCTTGCGCAGCGACAGGTCGGCGCTGTGGCCGCGGATGGTCGCCTCGGCAGTATCGTTGGTGTCGTCCGGATCGGGCGGATGGGCGACGCTGACCGTCGCCGTGTTGGCGATCAGGTCCGCCACGAGCACGGTGGCGCGGACCATCATCGAGTCGACCTGGCCGACGGGCATGGTGCCCAGCCGCCAGTTGTCACCGATGTAGGTGCCGGCGCTCTTGACCACGGAGGTGTAGTACAGACCTCCGGGCAGGGCGTCTTCCACGACGACGTCCACGGCCGCGTCCGGCCCGTTGTTCTCGACCTTCACCTTGAAGACGATCTCGTCGCCCACGCTGGGGTCGGTGTCGTCGACCGACTTGGTGACCGCGAGATCGCAGGCGTGGCCGACTACCCAGGCTGAATCGGTATCGTTGTCGGGAACGGTGTCCGAAGAGCTCTCATCCGCGACGGTGGCGGTGTTGGTCAGGGTGTCGGTCGGCACGTCCACGGTGGCGCTGAGGGTAAGGGTGGCCACCCCGGCGTTATCGAGCTGCCCGATGGCCCACTCGCCGGTCAGCGTGCCGAACTCGCCCTGCGACGGCAAGGCCGACACGAAGGTCAGGCCGTCGGGCAGAGTGTCCACGGCCAGGGTGTTGAAGGCGGTGTCCGGGCCGTTGTTGGTGACTTCCAGGGTGAAGGTCACGGTCTGGCCTACGTCGATGTTGGTGACATCGACGGTCTTGACCAGGGCCAGGTCGGCGACGGGGCCCTCGGCCGCGTCACATGCGGTCGCAGAGAGACCGCTGGCCAGGCCCGCGTTGTCGACTGCCTGGATCTCGTAGCAATACTCGACGTAGTTGTCCACAGTATCGTCCCCGTACGTCATCGAGCTGCCGGCTAGCGCCGACACCGTATCGATCACGGCCGGCGAGCCCTCCTCCGGCGTGCGGGTGATCCAGTAGGCGACGAGGTCGCACTCGTCGTTGTTGTCCCAGGTCAGCGTGATGAGGCGGTCGCCGGTCGAGGTGTCAAGACCGGTCGGTTGAACCGGGGCTTCGGTATCACCGGGGGTGGCGCAAACATCGTCCGAGTACGGGCTTTCGCGCCCGACAACGTTATAGGCCGTAACCGCATAGATATACTGAGTTCCCGAGATGCCGGTGTCGTCGTCGTAGGTCAGGGTGCCCGCCGGGGCGGCACCGATCTGTGTGAGGCTCTCGGGTGTTTCGCCACGGTAGATGCGATATTCAACGATGGCGACTTCGGATTCCATCTGCCAAGCCAGCGCGACCGTGGCGTCATCGACCGTGGCTGCGAGGTCGGTCGGGATGGGCGGTGCAGTGGGACAGGGTTGATCGAAGGTGCAGAACTCCCACACGTAATCACCGCCCGGGTACATGTCGCCGTCGCCGTCGAGTGGATCTCCATCGGCGTCATGTACGCCGTCGGTCAGCCGGCAGGTCACGAACTCGTCCGGGGCAAATGGCGTGTCGGGAGTAAAGGTGAACGCGAGACCGCTTGGGGCATGAGCGAATGTCCCCGTTACCGGCCCTGATTCGGAGCCCGTGACCTCGAACGTGGAGGCGTTGATTGTTGCGGCGTCGGCTGGTTCGCTGAAATCGACGCGGACAGTGCCCGACTCGTCCACATTGAAGTCGTTGGCGGCCGGGGTCGTCCGGTGGGCCAGGAGGCCGAGACCCTCGAAGTAGATGTGGTCGATCGCAACACCGAACGCGGAGGTGTAACCGTAATCATCGGCGCCCCTAAAGTAGAAAAGAAATCTCAGATCCGTGCCAGCACAGTCGGGAACTACAACGGAATGGGGGTTCCAGTTGTTCGAATTACCGGAAAACGGACCTTCGAGATATTCCCACTCACCTCCATCCTTCGAGATCGATACTTGGTAGAAGTCATTCGCATTATGAGTGGACATCCAGAGTGTGTAGTTCAACTTGACTTGACCTTCAATGCCATCTGGAATCCGAAATGGAGGTGAAATTAAGGAACTGGCAGTCTCTTCATAATAGTCCCCCCACGGGATGGTAGAGGCACAATTATCACCGATATATGACTCCGCCGGCCCGGCGGTTGGCACATCGACGAACCAACAACCGTTAGTGGCATACCAGTCGCCCTGTCCATTATCGAAGTTCTCGGGAACTCTTGGTGAGGGAACTATGCCTTTCAGAATATGGATATTATCGACATACCAGCCAAGTGTACTTGTGTAACCGTAGTCGTCACGTGACACGAATCGAAACCCCAATTTGATCATCCGACCTGCATATTCAGTCAGATCAACTGCAAGCCATGACCAGTCGGATGTATACCGCCATTGTGTCGGACCAATATCCTGCCAGCCACTCCCATCATCAATGCTGACTATGCCATAATCATTGGAGTTGTGGCAAATGGTCCAATGCTGGAACCAGAGGATGATCTGCTCATCTGGTGATTCCAGCTCGGGGAGTGGATCGGATAGAGCGATCCAAATTCGTCCGCTGGATGCTTCAGGGTAGTCCCCGGATAGTATAGTGCCTGCACAATTGGCTCCTTGAGGAACCTCTGGTGACGTGGTTGTGGGCCCGACTTCCCAACAAGAATTGATATCAACTTGCCAGTCCCCCTGGCCCCACTCCCAGTTCTCATAGAAGATCACCTCGCCGGAACCGGGCACATCGGTTTCACCTGCTCTGGGCCCCGACAGCCCTACCGCAGCCTGCACCGATAACAACAAGCTCATCACGAGTCCCAAGACCAACAATCTATTCAACATGTCATCTCCCCCTGAAGACCTCACAATGAAATGCGCACGCGAAAACGATCCAACGCCTACCGCGGCAACGCCGGCGGATCCGGCAGTTCATCCGTCGGTGGCGTCGGATCATCGCCGCCGGAGACCAGGATCGCCACGACCGCCACCGCCGCGGCTCCGATCCCGTAGACGGCCTTCTTGAAGAAGCCCTTCTTCTGT
Source organism: bacterium (assembly GCA_018814885.1). Lineage (NCBI taxonomy): Bacteria > bacterium. The sequence continues at coordinate 29,792 of JAHIYU010000193.1, forward strand.
TCTGGCTCGCCGGTCGGCGGTTCGTAGTCGGGGTCCTGTTCCATGCGTACCTGGTACACGAGATCCACGTAGTTCCGGTTGTCCTGGGGGTCCGGCTCGTAGCCGGGTGCGATCTCCAGTAGTTCGACGATGGCCTGCTTGGCCTCCGCCTCCTTGCGGCTGCCGATGTAGGCCATGCCGATCAGGCGGTAGGCCTTGGCCTGGATCTCCAGATCTGGCGCGTTGTGGTCGAGACAGTACCTGAGCGTCTCGATCGCCTCGTCGAAGCGGCCGATGTTGTAGCTCTGCTGGGCGCGGGCCAGCTCCTCGTCGCAATCCTGGGCCCGGACCGCCGTCGCGACGGCGAGACCTCCGATCAGGACGGCTAGCGAGAGGACGGCCGTGAGCTTGGCGCGGCCGCTGGGCATAGAGAGACGCATGGACATGATCCACCTCCAGAACGCGGGAATGAACGGGTCGTATTGAAATCCGGGCTGTATCGAGGTATGCGAAGAATCGTCGTTGCTCCACGTGGCCGGGGAAGCGCTCCGACGCCTGATGGCAGTCTTCCCTGACTGCGGGATGCCCATGCAGGGGCAAGTCGGGTGTTGACTGGCGATAGGTGCTCTTCAAGGACACGGATTTTACGATACCGCAAATCGGATGTCAGCCACTATTTTGAACAAACTGAATCGATTCGGTGGGATATCAGGGCGTTCGCTGCATGTCGAAGTGGATGAACGTGCCCACGCCCTCCTCGACCATGAGCTCCCTGGCCCCCAGGGTGTGATAACCGGCGAGCCGTACGTCGATCCGGCGCAATCCCGGCCGCACGGAGATCATGTAGGGGGTGTAGCAGCCCCGGAAACGGTCGTTGACGTAGATGGTGGCGTTGCTCGGATTCGAGGTCACGGTGAGGTCGAATTCCTGCGTGAAGTCGAACACGAGGTTTTTCTCGTCGCCGTTGGCGATCTCCACGGTCTTGCGCCAGACGCCGTAGATCACGTGCCGGGCCTCGACCTCGTAGGTTCCCGGCCGCAGGGCCGTGGTGTAGGGCGCATTGGAGTCCTCCGCCTTCGGATCGCCGTTGATCGCGATCGAGCCCGAGGGGACGATCGTGACGGTCAGGTGACCGACCAGCCGCTCCAGCCGCGCCTCGTGCAGGTAGGGGCGGTCCACACGCAGCGCCAGGGTGTCCCGCCGTGTCGCATAGCCGTCCTTCGACACCACGACCACGTGGTCGCCGCCGGTCAGGCGATCGAAGGTGCAGGGCGTGGTGCCGAGGCGGCTGCCGTCCAGCACGACCTCGGCGGAACTCGGGATCGACGTGACCTCGAGAGCCGTCAGCGCGCGGGACAGGGTCACGTCCACGACGCTGCCGCCGCCGGCCCGCACCTCGACATCGCGCGTCTCGGAGCGATAGCCGGCGAGCCTGAAGCTGGCGGTGTAGGAACCGGCCTCGAGCTCGTGATCCCGCAGCGGGGTGGCGCCGACGTGGTCGCCGTCGAGGTAGACGCTCGCGCCGGACGGGTGCGTCGTGAGCGTGACCGTTCCCCGCGTATCCGCCAGGATCGGGGAAGACTGGCCGGTGATGGCCGTCACGTCGCTCGGTGTCCCCGCCGTGTCCCGTTCGGCCGCCGCCAGGGAATCCGCGCCGGACGCGTCCTGCGTCATCTGCCGGCGGGCCGTGACGTCCGCAGGGTCGCCGATGACGAGGTCGCGCAGGTAGGGCACGCCGAAAATCCCCAGGGCCGCGATCGCGGCGATCGCGAGGCCGAGCAACGGCAGGGTCCGTTTCCGGCCGCCCCTGTACCAGAAACCATCGGGGTCGGGGCGCCACCAGGTGCGCTTGAGATCCAGCAGGCACCGGTCTACTACCCCCACGAGAGTCTGCAGCTGGCGGTCGTTGGGAGGATTCGCGGCGGGCACCCATTGCTCGATGCTGAGGTGGAACATGAAGCCGCGGTTCGGCTTCACCTTGTCGATGCGGAAGATGACGTGGGGCATCTTCATCTGAGACGCCAGCGTCAGCTCCTTCAGGACCTCGTTCGACTTGACGGAATTCTCCGACAGGACGAGGACGACCAGCTTGGTTTCCTCGAGACCCCGGGTGATCTCGACCGCCCAGTCGGCCTTGGGAGGAATATCGCGACTGGAGACCCAGCAGCCGATGTCGTTGCGCTCCAGGGCCTGGCAGACCAGCATGACGGCGCGTTCGTCCTCGCTGGAATGGCTGATGAATACAGATTTCTTCCCGTCACCCACCGGCGATGGCTCCCAGGAGAGTTGACCCGAAGCGGCTCACACCAGACATCCACTCTACACCCTTCCGCCTGATAAGTGAAATTCATATGGCAACGGGCCGGCCACCCCACCCCTTTCGCTCCGGAATGAAACGCCTCGGACCCGCTGGACGATTCTCGTGCGGCGACGGCGTCGCCGCACGGCAAACCGCCCGCCCCCGGCGGGGGGCGGGCGATCGCGTCGCCGTCCCGGACGACGGCAGGGGTCACTGGAATTGCCAGGGGATGAGATCCCGGTTCAGGGGCGGGTGGCAGCAGCCCAGGGCGCAGGCCTCGTAGGTCGCTTCCGCAGCGCCGTAGGCGCCCTTGCAGGCCTTCTTGGCTTTCTTGATGGCCGTCTTGCAGGTGCTCTTCGCCTTGTTGCAGCAACGGCGATAGCTGTTGAGGATCGTCAGATCGGCCACACCGATGGCGATCGGCGCGAACGGACCCGTGAAGACCAGGGGTGTGGCGATGCCCATGCTTTCCAGGGCCTCCTCGTGGCAATCGTCCAGATCCTCGTTCATGACGTCGATGGCGTCGCAGGCCGCGGAGCAGAAGGCGCCCAGGGCGCTGTTGACCGAAGTGTAGAAGACCGCCTTGCAGCCGTTGAGACAGGCCCGGTCCATGAGCTGGCCGGGGGGGCAGTCGACATCGGGCGGCGAGGGCTTCCAGGAAGTCTGCTGGCAATCGTCCTCGCAGGCCTGGTCCTTGGCGAAGCGGTCGGGCCGCGCCTTGGCCATGTCGGACGGATCGACGAAGTTCTCCGGCTCGCAGGCATCGACCAGCGGCCGCAGGAAGTTGAAGTCGACGCCCGTCTCGGTGCCGGCCGAGGCGGTGGCGAGGATGGTGACCCCGCCGAGGGGCGTGAAGATCGTGCCCGTCAGGAAAGTGAGCCGCAGGTCGAGCTGATCGACCAGGGTCTGCCACCGGGGATCGATGGCGACCAGGTCGGCCTGGGTGTAATAGTCGGCCTCGACGACCTCCAGTGTGAAGGGTTCGCCCGTCTGGGACGCGCCCGTGTAGACGCCGGGCGCCACGATCTCCGCGTCGAGATACGTCGCGCTGGCTTCGGAATCGTAGGGCGAGGCGAAGAGTTTCTCCCAGAACTCCTGGTAGTACTCGTCCAGGGGCTGCAGCACGGGTTCCGGCTCCGGCTGGTCGGGCGGCACGATGACGTTCTTGTCGGTCTCGACGGGGTTCGTGACGTCGTCGCTACAGCCGTAGGCGAAGAGCAGCGCCCCCAGCGCCACTAGGGCGAGGGCGGGTACGGATCGTCGGATACGCAGGGTTCGCATGAGGTTTACCTCCCGGTTCGGAGCCGGCTATTCCCAGTGGATGCGGATGATTTCGTGTGCCAAGGCGGGACACAGCTTGCAGCCGCCCTTGCCCGAGGCGGGCGGTCCGTTGCCGCTGTTGAAATTGACCCACGCCATGCAGTGCCAGGCCCAGTTGCCGTCGTCGTCCTGGAGCCATTCGCAGTCCTCGGGGTCTTCCACGTAGGCGCCGCCGCGGTCGATGTCGGTGACGAACTTCTCGCAGGCTTCTTCGTCGGGACAGAGCTGGCACTCGAACTGCCCCTCTACGTCGGTGGCGATGGCGTCGTCGATGGCGGCGCCCATGGCGTCGTGCAACGTCGCGCCGCTGCCCAGTCCCACGGTCCGGTCGCCCTGCACCGTGTAGATGCTGGTGCTGCCGTCGCAGGGTCGGTACTCGTCGAGGAACTCGGTGGTGGGGTCGCCGTCGCCGGAGCCGGCCTTGTCGGCCGTGGCCTGGGTCTGCTCGGGCGCGGTGCTGGTCACGTCGCTGCACGAGGCGAGCAGCAGCGCCACGCCCGCCAGCGCGACGACCAGCAACGGAATCGTCAGTTGCGCGGGAATCCTCTTCATGTTCGGGACCTCCGGCTCGGGTGAAGGTGGGCGCGGTCGCCCGCGCTCTCGTCCTGGCGGGGGGAGATGCCCCCCCGTGCCTGGGGAACATCATCGATCCGGAGGATTCAAGGGGGAGGCGGGGAAAACCGGGACATCACACGGGCCGCGGGCCGAGAACGGCCCCGCAACCCACCCTGACCTTTGCGGAGTACCCTCTCGAGAGACAGGGTCGCACACGAAGATCCGGAACAATACCGCAGGCCGAAGGCCGAGGACGTTCCGGATCTTCGTGTGCGACCCTGTCTCTCTTCAGAGACCGTATTTCTCGACGATCCCCTTCTTGTCCAGCCCGAGGATGCCGTACTTCTCGCCGATCTTCCTGAACGCCGCCACGGCCTTGTCGATGTGCTCGGTCTCGTGTGCGGCCGAGAGCTGTACGCGGATGCGCGCGGCGCCCGACGGCACCACCGGGAAGAAGAAGCCGATGACGTAGATGCCCTCGGCGTACATGTCGCGGGCCATGTCGTTGGCGAGCTTGGCGTTGTAGAGCATGACCGGGACGATGGGCGTGTCCTGCCCGCCCACCTGCAGGCCGGCGGCGGTGATCCGCTCGCGGAAGTACCGGGTGTTCCGCTCCAGCTTGTCGCGGCGTTCGGTGCTTCCGGAGACCAGCTCTAGGACCTTGATCGAGCCGGCCACGATCGACGGCGCCAGGGAGTTGCTGAACAGGTACGGGCGCGCCTTCTGGCGGCAGAGCTCGACCAGCTCCGCGCGGCCCGACACGCAGCCGCCGGACGCGCCGCCGAGGCCCTTGCCGAAGGTGGTGGTGATCAGGTCGACCTTGTCCATCACGCCGAAGTGCTCGTGGGTGCCGCGGCCGGTCTTGCCGATGAAACCGCTGGCGTGGGAGTCGTCCACCAGCACCATGGCGTCGTATGCGTCGGCCAGGGCGCAGACCTCGTCCAGCGGGATCAGGTCGCCGTCCATGGAGAAGACGCCGTCGGTGACGATCAGGCGCGTGCGCTTGTCCCGGTGCAGTTCCAGCTTCTTTTCGAGATGCGCCATGTTCATGTGCTTGAACGTGTCGTACTGGGCGGAGCAGAGGCGGATGCCATCGACCAGGGAGGCGTGGATCAGCCGGTCGGCGATGATCACGTCCTCGGCCTCGAGGACCGCCTCGAAGACGCCGGCGTTGGCGTCCATGCAGGACGGGAAGAGCAGCGTGGACTCGGTGCCCAAAAAAGCCGACATCCTGTCCTGCAGCTCGCGGTGGATGTCCTGTGTGCCGCAGATGAAGCGGACAGAGCTCATGCCGTAGCCGCGGGCGTCGAGGCCCGCGTGCGCGGCGGCGATCACGTCGGGGTGGCTCGACAGGCCCAGGTAGTTGTTGGCGCAGAAGTTCAGCACCTTCCGGTGCGCGGCCCCCTCTGGATACTCCACCTCGATCTCCGCGTCCTGCGGGGAGCAGATGAAGCGCTTCTCCTTGTAGAGGCCCTTCTCCTTGATGCTCTCTATCTCGGCGGCGAACATGCCGCGCATCCTGTCGGAATACGCCATCGCGTCCTCCTGCCTGTCTCAGCCCAGGTGCCTGTCGACCAGTTTGCAGATCGAGTCGACGGTGTCGAAGGCCTCGGGCGTGGCCTCGCTGTCCGGCAGCGAGATCTTGTACTTCTTCTCCAGGAACACCTTCAGCGACACCATGGAGAAGCTGTCGACGATGCCCGAGGAGATCAGCGGCGTGTCGTAGGTCACTTCCAGGTCGTCGTCCTCGTCCACGTACTCGTCGATGATGTATTCGAGGATCGTATCCTTCATCTCGTCCATCGGGGTTCCTTTCGTTCAGTCGTCTTCCAGGGTCGAGAGATCGCCGACCTCCTCGCCCCACTCGAGGGCGCGCAGGTAGCGGCGCAGGATCTTGCCGGAGCGGGTCTTGGGCAGCTTCTCCATGACCTCGATCTCCTGGGGCATGGCCAGCGGCGAGAGGCTCTTGCGGATGAAGTTCATCACGTCGAGCTCGAGCATGTCGTCGAAGTCGAAGCCCGGATTGAGCGTGACGAAGGCCTTGACGACCTCCATGTTGACCTCGTCCGGCTTGCCGACCACGGCCGCCTCGGCGATGGCCTCGTGCTCGATCAGCGCCGATTCGACCTCGAAGGGGCCGACCAGGTGGCCGCCCGTGTTGATCACGTCGTCGTCGCGTCCGACGAACCAGAAGTAGCCGTCGGGGTCGATGCTGGCGCGGTCGCCCGACACGTACCACAGGCCGCCGTCGGTGCGCAGCTGGTCCGGCGTGGCGTCGGGGGCGGCGCCCACGAACTTGCTGCGGTAGACGTCGTGCTGGTTGCGGTACTCCCGGAACATGGCCGGCCAGCCGGGGCGGAAGGCGATCAGGCCCACCTTGCCAGGCTCGGTCAACGGCTCGTGCGTCTCGAGGTCGAGCACCGCGGCGGTGATGCCGGGGAACGGCTTGCCCATCGAGCCCGGCTTGATCTTCAGCCCCGGGTAGTTGGTGATCATCATGGCGCCGGTCTCGGTCTGCCAGAAGGTATCCAGGAACGGCTTGCCGAAGACCTCCTCGCTCCACACCACGGCCTCGGCGTTCAGGGGCTCGCCCACCGAGCAGAGGTGGCGCAGGCTGGACAGGTCGTACTTGTCGACCGTCTCCTTGCCGTCGCGCATCAGCGAGCGGATGGCCGTGGGCGCCGAGTACCAGACGGTGATCCTGTTGTCCTGGATGAACTGGTACCAGCGGGCCGAGGTGAAGCCCGAGTCGAGGACGCACTGGGTGACGCCCAGCGCCCAGGGGCCGATGATGCCGTAGCTGGTGCCGGTGACCCAGCCGGGGTCGGCGGTGCACCAGTAGATGTCGTCGTCCCGCAGGTCGAGCACCCAGTGGGCCGTGAGCGCCTGCCCCCAGATCGAGTCGTGCACGTGCTGGGCGCCCTTGGGCTGGCCGGTGGTGCCGGAGGTGTAGTGCAGCACGCTGGGGGTTTCGGGGCCGGAGCGGAAGCACGCGAAATCCTCGCTGCGGCCGGCTTCCATGTCGTAGAAGACCTCGCCGTCCTTCAGCTTGTCGGGGTTGCCCTCGACCACGATGACTCTCTCGAGCGCGGGCAGCTTGTCCAGGATCTTGCGCACCTTCTTGACGTGCTTGCCCGTGGTCAGGATGGCCCTGGTCTCGGCGCTGGCCAGCCGGACCTCGAGGGAGTCGTCGCCGAAGGCGGAAAACAGCGGCTGGGCGATGCCCCCCATCTTCAGCACGCCCAGGAACGAGATGTACAGGGCCGGGATCTTGTCCATGAAGAGGCAGACGCGATCGCCGGGCTCCACGCCCTGGTCCCGCAGCATCCCGGCGAAGCCGTTGGACAGCACGCGCACGTCGTCGAAGGTGTAGGCCGCCTCGCCGCCGCCGAAGCCCTCCCAGATCAGCGCGGTCTTGCCGGCGTGCCCGCGGGCGCAGATGCGGTCGGAGCACATGTGGCCGATGTTCTGCAGCTCTCCCTCCCGCCAGTCCAGCACCTTGCGGGCCTCGTTCCAGTCGAAGTCCTTCAGCCTCTGTTCGTATGATCCGATGTTGCTCACGCGGAAACCCTCCTGCTCGTTCTGCATCACGACCACGGCGAGCGCCACGGCTCGCGAATGGGACAGGGAGACCCGGCATCCCCCGACGTTCTTCTCGTCGGCCCGCGCACGGGCCGCGCCGCGCAGCTCCAGGGCGACGGCGCCCGATTCCGCTCTCACGACTTCCACTTCGTGCCAGCGCAGACCCTGGGCGAGCCCGGCGCCCAGCGCCTTGAAGGCCGCTTCCTTGGCGGCGAACCTGGCGGCGTAGGTCTCCCACGGCCGCGCCTGGGTCTTTGCGTAGGCGATCTCGCCGGGCAGGAAGAGCTCCGCGATCAGCGCCTCGCCCGGACTCCCGGCCAGACGGGCGCGAAACCCGTCGATATCCACCAAATCGATGCCCATGCCGACGATCATCGACCACTCCACGGTGCACGGGTCCGCCGACTCTCGGAATCGGGAAAAGACATTCGCTAGGAATAACCAGAGGGGTCGGGTTTGTCCACGGGGAAATGGCGCCGCCTCCCTCTCGCCGGGCAACGGCTGGCGCGCGGGTTCCCGGCGTGATATGTTCCGGTCGGAACGGCCACGACCTGTCGACTCCCGATGATCGGCTAACTCATGTACGTGTTGCAAAACGCTTTGCGGGTCGACGGCTCGAAGCACGCCGTGCGGGACGCGGCCCTCGTCGCGACGGTGGCCCTGCTCGCCCTCTGCGCCGCGGGCTGCCAGGACGACGGCGAGCGGAAGCCCGCCGCGCGGAACACCCCGCGGGAGACCGCGCTGCCCGGCGACACCCGGCCCAACCTGCTGGTGATCACCCTGGACACCGCCCGGGCCGACCATCTGGGCTGCTACGGCGCGGCGGCGGCGCGCACGCCCCACATCGATCGCCTGGCCCGCGAGGGCGTGCTCTTCGAGCAGGCCATCACCGCCGCCCCGCTCACCGTGCCGGCCCACGCATCGCTGTTCACCGGGCTCTTGCCGCCGGCCCACGGCGCGCGCACCAACGAATCCACCCTGGCCGACGGGTCCAACGTCACCCTGGCCGAGATCCTGCGCGACCAGGGCTACGCGACCCTCGCCTTCGTGGGGGCCGAGGTGGTCCGCCGCTGGAGCGGTCTCGCCCAGGGCTTCGACGCCTACGCCGACGATTTCTCCGGCGACCGGCGGGCCGGCTCCGGCAAGTACGTGGAGAAACCGGCCGAGGACGTGGTGAGCGAGGCCGTCGCCGGCCTGCGCGCCGCCCCCGAACCGTTCCTGGCCTGGGTGCACCTCTTCGACCCCCACGCGCCATACGCGCCGCCCGCGGGGTATGAGGCCCCGTCCGGGCAACCCTACGACGGCGAGATCACCTACGCCGACCACTGGCTCGGCGAGCTGCTCGCTTCGCTGGAGCACACGGGACGCCGGGAGCGCACGGTCGTGGCCTTCCTGTCCGACCACGGCGAGGCCCTCGGCGAACACGGCGAGCACACCCACGGGATCTTCCTCTACGACGTCACCCTGCACATCCCGCTGATCCTCGCCGGCCCCGGCACGGGAAAGCCGGGCCGCCGCGTGCCCGAGCAGGTGCGTATCACCGACGTCATGCCGACCCTGCTCGCCCTGGCTGGGATCCCGGCCCCGGAAGGCCTGCACGGCGTCGACCTCGGCCCCCTGTGGCGCGGCGAGGGACTCGGCGAACCGCTCCCCGCCTACAGCGAGACGCTGCACCCCTGGACCGCCATGGGCTGGAGCCCGCTCTACGCCATGCGCGCCGACGGCTGGAAGGCGATCGAGGCGCCGCGGCCTGAGCTCTACGACCTGGCGCGCGATCCCGGCGAGAACCGCGACGTCGGCACCGACCACGCTAAGCGCCGCGACGGGATGATCGCCCGCATCGCGGAGATCAGGGACGCGTGCGCGGGGACGGCGCGCGGCACCGCGGCCACCCTCGACGACGAGCGCCGCACCGCGCTGGAGTCCCTGGGCTACGTCACGTCGAGCCGCTCCGGCGACGCGCCCGAGGTGGCGCCGCACCTCTTCGATCCGAAGGACGGGTTGCAGGTCCTAGAGAGCTATCAGCGCGGACACGCCCTGATCACGCAGGGCGATCCGCAGGGTGCCGTCGAGGTGCTGCGCCCCGTCTTCGCGCGCCATCCCGGCGCGACCCAGCTGGGCGGCACCCTGGCCGAGGCCTACCTGGCCCTGCGGCGCTACGACGACGCCCGTCAGGTCTACGAGAAGGTGCTGGAGCGGGACCGGCGCGCGACCAAGGTGCTCGTCAACCTCGCCAGCCTTCATCTGATGAGCGGGGACACCGACCAGGGCATCCGGTACCTGGAGCGCGCCCTGGAAGTCGATCCGCACCACGTGGCGGCGCTGATCAACCTGGCTGAGACCTACCGCGCCGCCCGCGGCGACACGGCCCGCACGCGCGCGTACTACGAGCGCTTCCTGGAGGCGGCGCCGACCGACCCCGACGCGCCGCGGGTGCGGCGCATCCTGGAGAGCATGGGCGGGTGACGGGCTGATCACACCTCGCCGGACGTCTTCACTTTCGCCGCCCGCTTGCGCGCGTTCTCGTCCAGCAGCGCCTTGCGCATCCTGATGTGGCTGGGCGTGATCTCCACGTACTCGTCGGCGTTGATGTGCTCGAGGCACTCCTCGATGCCCATGACCACCGGCGGCGCGATCCTCATCTTCCGGTCGCTGCCGGCTGCCCTCATGTTGCTGAGCTGCTTGGCCTTCTGGGCGTTGACCAGGATGTCGTCGTCCTTGGCGTGCTCGCCGATGACCTGGCCCATGTAGAGCACCTCGCCGGGGGCGACGAAGAAGCGGCCGCGGTCCTGCAGCGCGTCCAGGGCGAAGGCCACGGCCCGGCCCTGGGCGCGGCTGACGATGCTGCCGGACTGCCGCTGGGGTATGCTGCCCTTGAAGTACTCGTACTGGAAGAAGCGGTGGTGCATGACGATCTCGCCGCCGGTCTTGCGCAGCATCTTCGAACGGAAGCCGATCAGGCCGCGGCTGGGGATGCGGAACTCGAGCCTGGTCCGCTCCGCTCCCTGTTCCATCCCCACCATCTCCCCCTTGCGCGCGGCGGCGTACTCGATGACCGTGCCGGCCAGGTCGGACGGGATGTCGACGGTCAACACCTCCACCGGCTCGGCCTTGCGCCCGCCGATCTCCCGGTAGATCACCTGCGGCTGGCCCACCATGAACTCGAAGCCTTCGCGCCGCATGGTCTCCATGAGGATGGCCAGGTGCAGGATGCCGCGCCCGCTCACCCGGAAGGTGTCCGCGCTGGCTGTGTCCTCCATGCGCAGGGCCACGTCGCGCTCGGTCTCCCGGCGCAACCGCTCGCGCACCTGGCGGCTGGTGACATACTTGCCGTCCTGGCCGAAGAACGGGCTGTCGTTGGCCATGAAGCTCAGCGACAGGGTCGGCTCGTCCACCGCGATGATCGGCAGGGGCTCCGGGTTGTGCGGATCCGCCAGGGTGTCGCCGATGTCCACGTCCTCGAGCCCCACCACCGCGCAGATATCGCCGCACTGGACCTCGTCCACCTCGCGGCGGCCCAGGTTGTCAAAGACGAAGAGCTTCTTGATGGGCGAGACGACGTTGCTGCCGTCGCGCTTGAGCATGGCCACGCGGTCCTTGGATCTCAGGGTGCCGCGCTCGATCCGGCCGACGCCGATGCGGCCCACGTAGTCGCTGTGGTCCATGGCGGCCACCAGCATCTGCAGGGGACCTTCGCGCACCGTGGGCGCCGGGATATGGGCGATGATCATGTCCAGCAGCGGAAAGAGGTTCTCGCGCGCGTCCTCGAGTTCGGCCACGGCCCAGCCGTCGCGCCCGGCCGCGTAGACGCCGCGGAAATCGAGCTGCTCGTCGTTGGCGTTCAGCTCGCAGAACAGGCTGAAGACCTCGTCGAGGATCTCGTGGGGACGCGCGTCCTTGCGGTCCACCTTGTTGATGACCACGACCGGCTTGAGGTTCAGCTGCAGCGCCTTCTGCAGGACGAAGCGGGTCTGGGGCATGGGACCCTCGAAGGCGTCGACGAGCAGCAGCACGCCGTCGGCCATCTTCAGCACGCGTTCCACCTCGCCGCCGAAGTCGGCGTGGCCCGGCGTGTCGATCAGGTTGATGCGCACTCCCTTGTACGTCACCGAGAAGTTCTTGGCGGTGATGGTGATGCCGCGCTCGCGCTCGAGGTCGTTGGAGTCGAGGATGCGCTCCTGGACCTGCTGCCCCTCGCGGAAGACATGGCACTGGCGCAGGATCTGGTCCACGAGCGTGGTCTTGCCGTGGTCCACGTGGGCGATGATGGCGACGTTGCGGATGTCCATGGTGTCCTCGATTGACGTGGGTCGCGCGGGGCGAGCGCCCATAAGATGCCCCCGGTCGCCCCGTACCGCAATGCCGGCGTCGGCATCGGCTCCCGAAACGGTATCTCGTTTCTGCGGAGTTTCCTGCGAACGGGCCGGCGCGGGCTCGCAGACATCTCCGAAGCGGACGCGCGGGTACAGGCGGCGTGATCCATCCAACGAATTGACGCGCCATGAGATACGGACACGCGGCGGCTCTGCGGCAAACCCGGCGCGGCGATTGCTGTGGGGGACGCGGGACTCGGAGGAACACACGACCACAGGAGGTTGGATCATGAAGAACGCACTTCGTCTGACGATGCTCGCCCTGCTGCTCGGGCTGCTGTCCGCGGTCGCCTACGCGCAGGACCCCGGCCCGGGATACGGCATGGACCCCGATCTCGACCCGCCCCGCGCGGGCGTCGGCAACGCCAACTCGGGCAACCACAACATGAACATCCACAGCTACTGGTACAGATGGGGCACCGCGGAGGATCTGCTGTGCTCCGGGTTCGGCGCCTCCACGCAGGATCCGATCCAGGCCATGGACGGCTTCTGCTACGGCCCCGGCGACGGCACGGGATACATGGGCGAAGGCCCCGGCGACGGCACTGGCTTCGGTCCCGGCACGGGGGAATGCACCAACGACGGCTCGGCTGACGGGGTCTGCTCCCGCCGGCTCTCGAAGCGCTAGACCGAAGACGGGACGGACGGGGTCGTCAGATCGCCACCATCACCATCACTCGCAGGTGATACCGTCCCGATCGGGAGCCCCGGGCCCACGCCCGGGGCTTTTCTCGTTACCGACGCGAATCGACCGTTGCCTCGCCGATCGTTCCTCCCAATATTCATGGCAAGCATCTCGCGGGATATTTTCAAGGGGAAATCGCTTTAACCCATCTGTGCGCGCGCGTAACGTGCGGGACGTATCGGACCATTCATCCCCAAGCCCGTACCCGAACGGGGAGCCATGTCATGAACCCGTCGATCGATGCCATATCCCTCCCGCGCTCCATCCGTCTGTCTCTGGTCGGATTGCTCGCCATCATCTGTTCAGCGGGCTGTCTCGACAACCAGACCGTGAGCAGCGATCCCACGACCGGCCCTCTGCCCGGCAGCGAACACAGCGCGGACTACGCCGAGGACTGGACCCGGGTCGAGGCCCTGAAGAACGAGCAGAAGTTCGAGGCGGCCGACGATCTGGTCACCGAGATCCGCGCCGCCGCCCGCGACAAGAACCACCAGGAGACCTGGACGCGCGCGCTGGTCGAGGAGACGCAGCTGCGCACGGCGCTGCACGGCTACGAGACTGCGGTCCGCTTCCTCAAGGACGAGCCCTGGCCCGACGAGCCCTTGTGGCGGTCCGTGCTGGACCTCTACTACGCCAGCGCGCTGGTCGTCTACTTCCATCAGTACAGCTACGAGATCCGCGGCCGCGAGCACGTGGCGGGCGACGAGACCGTCGACCTGAAGGCCTGGACCACCGACCAGATCGCGCAGCAGGCGCATCTGGCATTCGGGCGGGTCTGGGCGCAGCGCGAGATCTGGGGGGCGCGTTCGCTGGGCCCGCTGTCGATCTACATCGAGCAGAACGACTACCCAGCGCGCATCCGCGGCACGCTGCGCGACGCGGTGTCCTACATGTGGGCGAATCTGCTGACCGACGAATCGCTCTGGCGCCCGAAGCACGGCAACGAGACCTTCCTGCTGGACAGGGCGGTCCTGATCGAGGGCGGCACGGACGGCGACGTCGATCCGACCGACCCCGACATCCATCCCCTGCGACGGCTCTGCGCGATCCTGGGCGACCTGGAGCGCTGGCACGCGGACGCCGCGCGCGACGAGGCCGCCCTGGAGGCGCGCCTGACCCGCCTGCGCAGCCTGTTCGCTTCCCTGGGGACCGAGCAGGACAAGCAGGCGGTCATCGACCACCTGGCCCGGGTGCAGGGCGGGTTCGACGCGGCCTACGACTGGTGGTCCATGGGTCAGTGGCAGCTCGCCGCGTTCCTGCAGGAGGGGCAGGGCGACGAACCCCTGGTCGCGGCCCATCACGCGGCCGTGGCCGGCCGGGACCGTCATCCCGAGAGCCTCGGCGGTCGTCGCTGCGCCAACCTGGTCGAGAACCTGGAAACCCCCGACTACAACCTGGAAGCCATGTCCGTGGACGCGGCGCACGAGCGTTCCATCCGGATCACGCACAAGAACATGGATCGCCTGTATTTCCGGGCCTGGCGGTACGACCTGGCGGAGTACGTCGAGGGGACGGAATGGCAGAGCGCCCCCTGGCCCGGCGACGAAACGATCGAGAACTGGGTCGACTTCCGCGAACCGGATCTGGCGTGGAGCGTGGACCTGCCGCCGACGCCCGACTTCGCTTCGCACAAGACCTACACCACGCTGCCGGCCGACGGGAAGGGCGCCTACGTCGTGACCGCCTCGCCGCGCCGGGACTACGAGGGGCGCTTCAACCGCGTGACCGCCGTCAACATGATCGTCAGCGATCTGGTGCTGATCGTGCGCGATCTCGGCGGTGAGCTGGAGCTGGGCGCGCGCTCGGGGGCGACCGGCAAGCCCATGGCCGGCGTTAGCATCGAGATCCAGCGCCAAACCGGTGGTAGCCGCGATTCGCGAACCGAGAGATTGGAAACGGATGCGCGGGGACTCGCCTATGCCGATGTCCCGAGCCAATACACGAGAATGCGCGTCTTCGCCCGCAAGGGCGGGGATCTGGCCCTCATCCGGAATCTCCACGCCAGCCGGCCGCGCGCGCCGCAGGATCGCGTCCGCAGCTTCGTCTACACCGACCGCAGCGTCTACCGGCCGGGACAGACCCTCAACTGGAAGGTGGTCGCCTACCGGGGCGGCGCGCAGCCGGAATACGAGACGCTGCCCGAAACACACCTGGTGGTCTCCCTGCTCGACGGCAATCGCAAGGAAGTGTCCGCGGATACTCTGCAAACCAACGCCTTCGGCTCGGCTGCGGGGAGCTTCGTCATCCCACGCGGCCGCATGCTCGGCAACTGGCAACTCCTGACATCCCTCGACGGCAACGCGTCGGTGAAGGTCGAGGAATACAAGCGCCCCACCTTCGAGGTGAGCATCGACGACCCGGCGAGTCCCCTGCGTCTGAACCGGCCCGCGAGCCTCGGCGGCCGGGCGGACTACTACTTCGGGCTGCCCGTGAGCGCGGGCGACGTGGTCTGGCGGATAACGCGCCAGCCGCGCTGGCCGCGCTGGTGGTGGTGGCAGCCCCCGTCCGCCGGCATCCAGACCGTCGCGTCCGGACGCACCACCCTGGACGCGCAGGGTGCGTTCGAGGTGGAGTTCACGCCCCGGGCCGACGAGCGCCTGAGCGAAGACACCGACGTGAGCTACTTCTACAACCTCACCGCCCACGTGACCGACGAGGGCGGCGAGACCCGACTGGCGGAGCGCGTGTTCCGTCTCGGTTTCGTGTCGGTGGACGCGGTCGTCGAGACCGCGGCCGGCTTCGGGCGCGCAGGCGAGCCCCTCGCCCTGACGGTGACCCGCACCGATCTGAACGGCACGGCGCGCCCCGGCGAGGGCGTCTGGCGGCTGGTGGAGCTGCAGCAGCCAGAGAAGGCCCTCCTGCCGGCGGATCTGCCCGTGTTCTTCCCTCCTGCCGACGGCGAGCCCTACCGCACGGCTGGCGATTCGCTGCAGCCGCGATGGCAGACGCTCCCGTCCGCCGAGCAGACCACCGTCCGCTGGCCCGACGGCCGCGAACTCGACCATGGGACGCTCGAACACGGCGACGACGGCGTCGGCGAGCTCCGGATGGCCAACCTGCCCCCGGGCGCCTACCGGCTCCATTACGAGACGGTGGACGACTTCGGCGCAACCAGCCGCACCCGTCGCGACTTCCTGGTCGCCGGGCGCCGGGCCAAGCCCCTGGCGCTGCCGCTGATCCTGCAGGCCGAGCACAGGTCGGTCGCCGCGGGCGACACGGCGCGCCTGCTGGTGCGCTCGGGGTTACCCGATCAGGAGCTGGTGCTGGAACTCGCGCAGGACGGGCGCCGCTTCGAACGCCGGGTGATGCTCTCCGGGCGCGACGACGAACTGATCGAGATCCCGATCACGCCCGGATTGCGCGGCGGCTTCTGGGTCCAGGCGACCGCCCTGCGCGACCACCAGGTGATGCAGACATCGGTGAACATCTTCGTGCCCTGGGACGACCGCAGACTGAAGATCGAATTCGCGACCTTCCGCGACCGCCTCCGGCCGGGCGCCGACGAGACCTTCCGCGTCACCGTCCGCGACGCCGACGGCCGGCTCGACGAGCAACTCGTGGCCTCGGGTGCCGCCGAGCTGCTGGCCTACATGTACGACCGCAGCCTCGACATCTTCGCCATGCACACGCCGCCGTCGCCGATGTCGCTGTATCCCACGCACATCCGTCCCATGAACGTCAGCGATTCCCTGGGCCTCGCGCAGAACATCTGGCGACGCGGCCGGGGTCACGGCGCAAGGACGGGATTCCCGTACCTGCAGGAGGACCGGCTGCGCGCCATCGACGGCTACGGCATCGGCGGCATGGGTGTGCGGATGCGGAGCGGCCGGCTTTACGTGCGCGGGGGGCGCGATGGGAGCATGGACATGGCCGCTGAAGTGGCCGATTCGATGATAGACATTCCCGGCACCCTGTCAGATTCCGACAGCAGCTACATCATGGCCCCCGCCGAAGGCATAGAGACCCCGGCCGGCGGCGGACCTGCGGAGGAACCCGTCCAGCCCCGCACCAACTTCGCCGAGACCGCCTTCTTCGCCCCGCACCTCCTGCTGGACGCCGACGGCGCCGCCGTCATCGAGTTCAAGGTGCCCGACTCGGTCACCGAGTGGAACGTGTGGGTGCACGCGGTGACCCGCGATCTGCGCTCGGGCTCCGCGCACCGGACGACCGCCAGCGTCAAGGAACTGATGGTCCGCCCCTACCTGCCGCGCTTCCTGCGCGAGGGCGACCGCGCCGAGCTGAAGGTGCTCGTGAACAACGCCGGCGACGCTGCGCTGAGCGGCCGGCTGGACTTCGAGCTCTTCGATCCCGACACGGAAGCGGACCTGCGCGGCGCCTTCGGCCTGACCGCCGACGCGACGACCGGCGTCCCCTTCACCGTCGCTGCCGGCGGCGGCACGGACCTGGTCTTCCCCATCGCGGCACCGGTCCGCGTGGGCCCGGTGGTCTGCCGCGCGACCGCCCGCGCCGGCGACTACAGCGACGGCGAGCAGCGGTCGCTGCCCGTCCTGCCGGGACGCATGCACCTGATGCAGTCGCGCTTCGCGAGCCTGCGCGAGGGCGAGCGTCGCGAACTGCATTTCGCCGATCTGGCCGCGGACGACGACCCCACCCGCATCGACGAACAGCTCGTGGTGACCGTCGATGCGCAGCTGTTCTACGGCGTGCTGGGCGCCCTGCCCTACCTGGTGGACTATCCCTACGCCTGCACCGAGCAGCTCATGAACAGGTTCCTGAGCACCGGCATCGTGACCAGCCTCTTCGACAGCTACCCGCCCGTGGCGGAGATGGCCCGCGGGTTCGCCGCGCGAGAGACACGTCTGGAGGCGTGGGAGGACCCCGATCCCAACCGCAAGCTCCTGCTGGAGGAAACACCCTGGCTGCGGCGGGCCGAGGGCGGACGCGAGACGGGATACGGCCTGATCAAGGTGCTCGACCCCGCGATCGCGCGCTCGACGCGCGACGTCTCCCTGGCCAAGCTGCGCGAGGCGCAGACGGCTTCCGGCGGTTTCCCCTGGATGCAGGGCTGCCCGCCGTCCTCCTACCTGACCCTGTACATCCTGTACGGCTTCAGCAAGGGCCTCGAGTTCGGCGTCGACGCGCCCAAGGACATGATCGCCCGCGCCTGGCGCTACATGCGGGAGCATTACTACGACGACCATGTCGACGAACTGATGGCCAAGGGCTGCTGCTGGGAGACGGTCACCTTCCTCAATTACGTGCTGTCCAACTATCCGGACGACACCTGGACCGGCGGCGTCTTCACCGACGACGACCGCGCCCGCATGCTCGATTTCTCCTTCGCGCACTGGCGCGAGCACGCGCCGCTGCTGAAGGGCTACCTGACCCTGACCCTGGCGCGCGCCGGCCGCGACGACGATGCGCACCTGGTCTTCGACTCGATCATGGACTCGGCCAGGGACAATCCGGACCTCGGCACCTACTGGGCCCCGGAGGACCGCGCCTGGCTGTGGTACAACGACACCATCGAGACCCACGCCTTCGCCCTGCGCGTGATGACCGAGCTGGCGCCCGACGACGCGCGCCGCCACGGCCTGGTGCAGTGGCTGCTGCTGAACAAGAAGCTCAACCACTGGAGCTCGACCCGCGCCACCGCCGAGGTGATCTACGCCCTGGTGCACTACATGGAGCGGGAGGGCGCCCTGGGCGCGCGCGAAACCGTGGATGTGACCGTCGGTCCCCTCGCAAGGGAATTCGTCTTCGAGCCCGACGCCTACACGGGCGCCCGCAACCGCGTGATCGTCGCGGGCGACGAACTGGACCCGAAGACCATGTCCACCGTGGTCGTCGAGAAGGGCGGCAAGGGCACGGCCTTCGCCTCGGCCACCTGGCACTTCTCCACCGAAAAGCTGCCCGCAGCAGGCGACGGCGACCTCTTCGCGGTCGCCCGCAGCTTCTTCCGGCGCCACAACGACGGCGAGGGGTGGGTCTTGAGCCCTCTCGCTGCGGGAGAACACGTGGAAATCGGCGACCAGGTGGAGGTCCAGCTGTCGGTGAGCGCCAGGCACGCCGCCGAGTTCGTGCACCTGCGCGACCCGCGCGGCGCCGGCTTCGAGCCGGAGTCGACGACCTCCGGCTACCGCTGGGACCAGGGACTCGGCTACTACGAGGAGATCCGGGACTCCGGCGCCAACTACTTCTTCTCCCGGTTCCCCGCGGGCCAGTACACGCTGCGCTACCGGCTGCGCGCCAACATGGCCGGAGAATTCGAGGTCGGCCCGGCGATCCTGCAGTCGATGTACGCGCCGGAGTTCACGGCGTATTCGGCGGGGAGGCTGCTGCGGGTGGAGTGACATCCGGGTCGCGGCCCCACCGCCGGAAAACGAAAGCCCGGGCCGCATGGTCCGGGCTTCGTCGTCGCTTTCCCCCGCGCTAGAACCGGAACTTGAGATCTGCCATCAGGCGCTTGAAGTCGGTGCCGTTCTCGACGCCCAGCTTGTTGACGAAGCAGGTCAACGCGAACACTGACTTGCCCGACAGCTGGTAGCCGAAGCCGAACTCGTGGCCCTTGCCGTCGGTGCCGCCGCCGCGGAAGTCGGAGTCGGTCAGGGCGCCCATGACGGCGTCCTTCTGGACCTCGCGGTAATTGTACTTCAATTCCCAGGTGCCCGCCTTCTTCGCCTTGCCCAGCCTGGCGCCGAACAGGTAGCCCTGCTCGTCGGCATCGGCCTCCTGGTTGGTCACGAAGTCGGCGAACACGGTCACCGGCAGCTCGCCCGCCGCGAAACCCAGCTGCACGAAGACCTCGACCAGGTTGAAATCCGTAGCGAAGGCGGCGCCGTCGTTGCTGTTGCCGAAGAAGTCGCCGTCGTACAGCGGCCCGGCGAGATCGGTGTAGTTGAAGTAGCTGCCGCCCACGACGAACCATGCGCCGTCCAGCGTCTGCCGCAGGCCCGCCTGAGCGCCGAACAGGGCCGAGTTCTCGGCGGATGAGCGCTCCTCTACCCACAGGCCCGCGCCGTTCACGAAGAAGCGGGTGTCACCCTCGCCCATGGTGTGCGCCAGGGCGAGACCCTCGGGAGAGAGATCGTTGTCCCACAGCAGCTCGCTCGGGGCGAAGAACGGAATGCCCATCTTGCCGCCGGTGATCACCGCACCGGACCGCGCGTGCGTCCAGGCGAAGTACGCGCGGTCGAGCATGATGCTCTTGGTGGTGAAGCCGTCGCCCAAGGTCTGGTTGCCGGATACAGGATCGCCGCTTCCCGACGACAGGCGGAAACCCAGCTCCAGGTTGTCCTCGGGCAGAGCCGCGAGGTCCAGGCGCGCCCTGATGCGCTGGCGGTTGCGCAGCTCGCTGCCGTCCACGTCGAATCGCTCTTGACGGTATCGCAGATCGCCGCTCAGGGTGACGGTCTCCGTCCAATCCCCTGCTGTCGCACAGGCGGCGGCGAGCACGGCGAACAACGCCGCAAGGGCACAGCTCTTCATGTATGTCACTCCTCGACTTCAGGCAGATTGTGGGCCGCGGTCCCGATCAACATGCATCATCCGGGTTTGGTACAACACGTCACGGCCTTGTGTCTGTGGTGGGAACCGAACGCAAGATACGCGTATGGCAAGAGTCCGGCGAGTGAAAAAATACCTGCGATCTTCCGGCGCAGCGCGACGGACAGGCTCATGCCGGCGATACCGGCATCATTTGATCAGGATCACCTTGCGCACATCCGCCGCACCCCCGCTCAGCAACCTGACGAAGTAGGCGCCGCTGGCCGCGCGCGCGCCCGCGTCGTCGGCACCGTCCCAGACGACCCGGGTCTCCCCGGCCCCGCGGTACTCGCCGAGCAGGGTCCGCACCTGCCGACCCGCCGCCGAGAACACGTCGAGGCCCACGTAGGCGGGCGCTTCCAGCCGGACGGACACCGTGGTGCTGGGATTGAACGGGTTCGGATAGATCTCCGCGATGACGGGCCGCGGCGTCGCGTGGGCGGCGACGGCCGTGGCGCCGCCGTCGAAGATGTAGGCCACCCATTCGGGATGGTCGATGAAGGGATTGCGGTTGCCCTGGTAGGCATACACGATGTCGTTGCGGCCGCGCTCCCGGTCGTCGACGGGATCGTCGAAGTGCCAGGCCAGCAGGGTCTCGAGCAGGCCCATGTAGGCCACCGAAGCGTTGACGCCGCCGGAGGTCTGGATCAGGGCAGGGTTGTCGGTCAGGATCAGATCCGGTTCGGCGCCGGCGTCGCCCTCGTAGCGGACGTCCATGTAGAACATGGCCCGGGCCACGTCGCCCATGCGGCCCGCCCAGGTCTCCCAGGAATCGGCGTCCTGCTCGTTGACGCCGCTCTGGCCGTCGTAGAAGTCGGTCGCGTATGACGTGCAGCCGCTGACGCAATCGTCATAGTAGAGGTTTCCGCGCGCGCCGTTGTAACCGATGTCGCACAGGAACAGGTGGTGGCAATCGCTGTAGGGCAGGTTCGACGAGCCGTCGTCGGGGAAGCCATAGCTGTTGGGCCAGGTGTGTTCGCGGTTGTAGTCGTCGTTGCCCGCGCCGTACTTGGGGAAGGTGCGGTTCCGGTAGACGTCGAGGATGCGGCCCGAATTGTAGGGATCCTCGTCGGCCAGCTCGAGCACGTTCCAGGTATCGGTGGACGACGACGTGTAGGGGATCTTCGTGTGGCCGTCGATGACGTCGTGCAGCGTGGCGCGCAGGGACGCCGGGCTGGTGATGTCGATGGTGCCGTAATAGCCGGAAGGCGGCGCGGCCGCACCGCGAAGGGGTGCGAGGGACAACAGCCACATGGCGGCGAGCGCATATCCGAAAAAGGCCGTTCCCCTACGGGCACATCTGGACAAGAAGGAACCTCCAGTTGAAATCCGGTCCGCATGCGGCACTTTCGAAGCGGTCCCGACACATGATTATAACACGAAAAATCTCCAGCGCCGAATCGCGACGTGCCGCCACCGCTTTCTCGACATCACGGCGGCACTGTAACGAAACGTCTTCACGGCACGCTCTGTCTTTGAATAAACGAGATGAACGCGCCGCGCCACGACATCGGCGGACTCTCCGGGGATCGTCGTCCGGAGAGGTCGCTACTTCTGCAAACACCGCCGTGGGTCCTCCCCTGCCGCCCGGACCGCGAATCCGTGAATCCGGAGTTTCCACGCATTCCCTGCGTGGACCGGAACTGGATCGAGACGATCCCGACACTCGAGATCGCCGACGATGACTTGACCCGGGGACGGCCGATGAGTCTGTACCGCCGATATGGAATGGACGTATGCCGGGGGGGGCCGCCCTCCCGCCGGGAGGCGGATCGTAGAGTAGGGCGCAGGCGCGGTGACCCGTAGGTCTTCCCTTGGCTGTGTCCGCCGTTTCCAGCTTCGTGCCCGTTTAGGGACGACCGTGGCTCCGTTTCCAGCACCCCCTCATCAAACCGTGCATGAGGTTTTCCCTC